>JARIBV010000071.1 GCA_029257335.1 Faecousia sp. | reverse complement strand
TTTCATTTTGTTTCCTCCAAAATAATATTCGGAGGGTTAGGAAGCGTGAACCCTCCATACACGATTCATCTTCATAAAAACCACACCTTTCTTTAATGATTTGTATTCAATCACCTATAATAGTGATGATACCACTGAGTGTTCAATTTATTTTGATAAGTCTAACACTTTGCTCCTCATTATTATATTATGCCTTAATGAAGTCGTCAACAGTTTTTCTTAAGGGCTGTACGCTTTCCTATTTCGTAAAAGGTTTGAAATTCTCACAAGAAAAGCCATCTGACGGCAAAAGGCAGAGCATTTATTTCTCACATCCTGTTGGGTATAAAAATCAGGGGCAATCCCCAAAGAGCACCCCTGATAAATCGTTATACACAAATCAGCTCGGCATCACCAGATGAAAGAGTTTTCGTGTTTCCTGAATTACTTCCTTCTCTGGCATATGTAAAGCAGTCTCCCTTGTTCTTTATCGTCTATCCAAATTATTTTAATTCGTACGCCCACTCACCGTTTTTGCGATAATAATAGAACTCACTAAGATTATCATCCAAAAACACTTTCAGCATATCTCTCATATCGTCTCTCTTAGCAAGAGAAGGGTCCAAAGATAACAATTTATCCCATGAAACCCAAAAAACCTCTCCTTCATCAGATGATTTCAATTCACCCTGGAATTTATCAGTCTTATAAAAGAAAACCATGTATCTGGAGCCGTCCGCTTCGATCCAATCCTTGATACCACACAACTGCGGTGATTGGATCGAAAGACCGGTTTCTTCATATACTTCACGAATGACAGCATCAGCAAAGGATTCATTCTTTTCAACATGACCACCAGGAAATGTAATACCATTCCAGTCGGAATGAACCTTGTTTTGCACCAAAACTTGGTTGTCTTGATAAATCATACACATATTTGTGAGGGTTACAATTTCCGTTCTATCCATTATTTAACACCTATTAAAATCTAACATACAACTGCTGGCTCAGTATATCTGCATCATCTTGATGCGCAATCTCCTAAGACCGGTTGACAAAAATTCTTCCTTACGGGGGAAGCCCGAAGGCAGTCTCCCTTTGTTTCAGTCTTTTTTCCGGGCCATTTCGATGATGCCGGACATTTTTTCCATGATTCGGTTGTAGTTTTCCCGTCTGTGGGGAATCAGGCAGTCGGAGCAGTCCTTGATGCCGTTTGCGGTATACTTGAAATTGCCTCCGCACTGGTCCCCCAGAGCATACAGAGGACAATAGCAAAACAGGCAGCTGAAGGTTTCCGGGTCCGCCCCCTTATGGCAGGGGAAATATTCACATTCTTTATTCTGAGAAAAATCGTAATGACGTTCCAAAATGACCGCCTCCTTTCCTTCCACTATACCACATTTCCCCTCCCCTTGCAATGCTTTTCCCCCACTTTTTAGGGCCGTTTCGGAATATTTCCCTCTCATTATGCCACAATAAAAAAAGCCCCGGCTCCGCAGGGGAGCCGGGTAAGGATTCTGGGATGAAGTGTACCCACATTGGATAAGCCGCACCAATAGGATACGAAATTCCATTTGCGAAAACAAGAAAATCCTGTCGCAGGAAATTTTTATTTTGCGAAGGCCTTGACCTTCTCGTAAATGCTCTTTGCATCCAGGCCGTACTTCTCAATGAGCTTGAGGGCGGGGCCGGACTCACCGTAGCAGTCGTTGATGCCAATGCGCATCATCTTGGTGGGGCACTTTTCGGACAGGACCTCTGCCACGGCACTGCCCAGACCACCGATGACGGAATGCTCCTCGGCGGTGACGATCTTGCCGGTCTTTTTGGCGGCGGAGATCACCAGGTCCTCATCCAGAGGCTTGATGGTGTGGATGTTGATGACCTGGGCGCTGATTCCGTCGGCCTCCAGCATGGCGGCAGCCTCCAGGGCATTGTTGACGCACAGGCCGGTGGCAATGATGGTCACATCGGTGCCTTCCTTCAGCACGATGCCCTTGCCCATCTCGAACTTGTAGTCGGGACGGTCATTGATGACGGGCACCGCCAGACGGCCAAAGCGGAGATACACAGGGCCATTGTAGTGGAACGCAGCCTCCACGGCGGCTCTGGCCTCCACATCATCCGCAGGGTTCAGGATCACCATGCCGGGGATGGTCCGCATGAGGGCAATGTCCTCGTTGCACTGGTGGGTAGCGCCGTCCTCACCCACGGAGATGCCCGCATGGGTGGCGCCGATCTTCACATTCAGGTGGGGATAGCCCACGGAGTTGCGGATCTGCTCAAAGGCACGGCCCGCAGCGAACATGGCAAAGGAGCTGGCAAAGGGGACCTTGCCTGCCGCGGCCAGGCCGGCCGCCACACCCATCATATTGGCCTCTGCGATGCCGCAGTCAATGTGGCGCTGCGGGAATGCCTTCTGGAAAATGGAGGTCTTGGTGGCGCCTGCCAGGTCGGCATCCAGGACCACCAGATTGTCATATTCCTTGCTCAGCTCTACCAGAGCGTTGCCATAGCTTTCTCTGGTGGCGATTTTCTTTACATCTGCCATAATTACACGCCCTCCTTGTTCAGCTCTGCCATGGCGATGGCAAATTCTTCATCGTTGGGAGCCTTGCCGTGCCAGCCGGCGTTGTTCTCCATAAAGGAGACGCCCTTGCCCTTCACGGTCTTCATCACAATGGCCACAGGCTTGTCCTGCACGGTTCTGGCCTCGTCAAAGGCCGCCTTCAGCTGGTCAAAGTCGTTGCCGTCTGCCACATTGATGACATGGAAGCGAAAGGCACGGAATTTTTCGTCAATGGGGTAAGGAGAGCAGACATCTTCGATCTTACCGTCGATCTGCAAGCCGTTGTTGTCCACGATCAATACCAGGTTGCTGAGCTTGCGGTGACCTGCCAGCATGGCAGCCTCCCACACCTGACCCTCCTGGATCTCGCCGTCACCCAGCAGGCTGTACACCCGGTAGGATGCGCCGTCCAGCTGGCCTGCGATGGCCATACCCACGGCAGCAGAAACGCCCTGGCCCAGAGAGCCGCTGGACATATCCACACCGGGGATGTGCTTCATGTCGGGGTGTCCCTGCAAGTAAGAGCCAATATGGCGCAGAGTTTTGAGGTCCTCTACCGGGAAGAAGCCGCGATTTGCCAGGGCGGCGTAGAGGCCCGGGGCAGTATGGCCCTTGGACAGCACAAAGCGGTCCCTTTGGGGATTTTTGGGGTCAGCAGGGTCAATGTTCATCTCTTCAAAGTAGAGGTAGGTGAACAGTTCCGCTGCGGAAAGAGAGCCGCCGGGATGGCCGGCCTTGGCAGCGTGAACTCCAGTCAGGATGCCTTTGCGCACTTCATTGGCCATCCGTTGCAGTTTCAGTTTGTCCATGTCAATTCCTCCGTTCATAGTTAGCGGTATATCGCTTTTACCCAC
The DNA here is from genome assembly GCA_029257335.1 of Faecousia sp. Taxonomy (GTDB): domain Bacteria; phylum Bacillota; class Clostridia; order Oscillospirales; family Oscillospiraceae; genus Faecousia. The sequence continues at coordinate 566 of JARIBV010000071.1, read as the reverse complement.
AGCAAAGCATATCATAATCCGACCTAAATAGCAATAGATTTCACAAATGCCCCTGTGGAAAAAGAGAAATTCTTCGCAAAAATGCTGATATTTTGCATCTTTCGCAGATATCCATTGTCATTGGTCAAAGGCCCAGATCAATCATGTCTCTGGTTTTCATTCCGATAGCACTCGCAGAATCGGGCGGAAAAAGCAGGCTCCATGCCGCCTGCATAGAGATGGGAGGTGTCGCCGAAGGCATTCATCCGGAAATAGGCAATGCCCCGGCGGCGCTCTTCCGTGATGAGGCTGGTAACGGAGGTGGGCGCGGCGCAGGTCCCCTGCCACAAAATCATGGGCGACACATTGAGCAGGTGGCTGAGAAGCACACATTCCACCCCGAAGTGGCAGAAAAACACCAGGGTATCTTCATTGGGTTCCACCGCCCGGTAACAGTGTCCCTCCCGGACATAGCCGTGGCCGGCCAGAAGAGCGTCCAGCTCCTTCCAGACCCACCGGGCCTGGGAGGCCACATCGGCCCTTTGAAACACCTCCGGCTCCATCCAGGCCTCCCGGTCAAAAAACCG
>JARIBV010000028.1 GCA_029257335.1 Faecousia sp. | reverse complement strand
TGCTGTAGGGGCCGTAGCGGTCATGATGATGCCCCGCCAGAACCCTACCCGCAAGTTTGTCCAGAAAGCCGCAGACAATGTGGAAGACTTTGTCACCGAGGCCGCTGAGAAGATCGGAATGTAACCTTCCTTTTTTGGCAGGAGTCCATATTAGGCTCCTGCCGTTCTCATGGTCTCAAGATCCCATTGAGGTAATTGAGTACCCGTTTTTTATCTCCCGACCACAGGGGCGCCACCAAATCTCGCTTTGCACCATCCCCCGTAATTCTGTGCACTACCACCTGGGGAGGGATCTGCTCCAGACAGGCCTTGAGATACTCCCCGTATTCTTCCAGACTCAGGCAGGAAAATGTCCCTGCTCGATAGTCTTTTTCCAAATCCGTTCCCTTCAGCACATGAAGCAGATGAAATTTCACTCCGTCCGTCCCAGCATTCACAGCGAAGCTTGTACTTTGGGCTGCCATCTGCGCCGTCTCCCCGGGAAGGCCCAGAATGATATGGGTCACAACCTCCACCCCAGCCTTCTTCAGCCGACGAACCGCATCCAGATACACCTCATTTTCATATCCACGCCGAATATACCGGATCGAATCCGGGTGGATGGTCTGTAGTCCCAGTTCCACTGAAACGGTTTTTTCCTTGTTTAGTTCTCCCAAAAGAGCCACTACCTCAGAGGGCAGGCAATCCGGTCTGGTTCCAATGGCTAAGCCGACAATCTCGTTTCCTGCCATCGCCTGTCTGTATAGCTTCTCCAGTTTTTCCACAGGGCCGTAGGTGTTGGTAAAGGATTGAAAATATGCCAGATACTTTCCCCCCTTGTTTTTTCCCGCAACCCTGGCTTTGGCCCGTTCCAGCTGCTGTGCAAGCGAGCCGCAGTCCTTTTCCGCAAACTCTCCGCTTCCCTCACCGGAACAAAAAATACAGCCCTTGGTTCCCAGCGTCCCATCACGATTGGGGCAGGTAAATCCCCCGTCTATGGCCAGTTTGTACACCTTACACCCAAATTTTTCCTTGTTATGCTCATTCAAACTGCGATACATCTTCTCACCTGCTTTTTCTTTTAACAGTAGCATATTTCTGAAAAAAACGCAACGGTCCACTGTTTCATGATTGCAAGACAATCATTGACAAGGCCAGTCTTTTTTTCTATACTAAAGAAAAAGACACAGGAGGCTTTGATATGGAACATTCTTGCATTGACCTCATCCGGGATCTGTCGGATGCTTTTGGTCCATCCGGTTTTGAAGATGATGTGCTCACACAGGCTCGGAAACACTTACAGGGGCTTGGAGAAATTCAGGAGGACAAGCTGAGAAACCTGTACCTGTACCGAAAAGAAAACACAGGCCATAAGCCGGTGCTTATGCTGGATGCCCACAGCGACGAAGTTGGATTTCTGGTCCATTCTATCAAGCCTAACGGGACCCTGCGCTTTGTCACTTTGGGCAGCTGGAGTAAGATTGCCCTGGCATCCAGTGAAGTGCTGGTCCGCACTGCCCGGGGGGAGTATATCCCGGGTATCATTGCCGCAAAACCGCCCCACTTTATGAAACCCACAGAACGGGCAGGCTTCGTGCCGGAAATTCAGGACCTGGTCATTGATGTGGGTGCTACCAGCTACAAAGAAGCCGTTGAGGTGTTTGGTCTTCGCATCGGAGAGCCTGTGGTGCCCGCCACCAGATTCCACTATGACGAAAAACGAGATGTACTGTTTGGGAAAGGCTTTGACTGCCGCATCGGCTGCGCTGTTCTGATTGAAGCATTGCGCCGTTTGGAGGGAGAAGTGCTTCCCTGCGATGTAGTCGGAGTCCTGTCCAGTCAGGAAGAAGTGGGAGAGCGAGGCTGCAAGGTAGCCGTTCATCATGTTAAGCCGGATGTTGCCCTGGTGCTGGAGGGCTGCCCTGCAGATGACACTTTTACAGAGCCCTATGCCATCCAGACCGCACTGAAAGCCGGCCCTATGTTCCGTTTTATGGATGTTTCCGTGATCTGTTCTCCCAGATACCAGCGCTTTGTGCTGGACCTTGCCCAAAAGAAAGGCCTTCCTGCGCAGGCCTCTGTCCGGGAAGGCGGCGGCAACAACGCCGCTGTGATCAACACCTCCTTTGATGGAATCCCGGCTGTTGTGGCCGGTGTTCCGGTGCGTTATATTCATTCCATGCACAGCATGACCTCCTATCAGGACTTTGAATCTACCGTACAGCTGGTCATGGAGATTCTTCGTTCTATGACAGAAGATGTCATTGCCGGATTTTAGGAGGCAGCATGACTCTGAATTTTGATGTAATTGCAACGGTGCAAAGTGCCTTTGCCACAAAGTTCGGGATCCCCCGTCAGGCTGGACTGGTACCGGAGCTTACCAGCAGAATTATCTTTGCACCAGCATACCGAAATCCCGACATGCTCCGGGGACTGGAGGGCTTTTCTCACATTTGGCTGCTGTGGAATTTTTCCGGGAACCGGCAGAGCGGCTGGTCGCCTACAGTTCGTCCTCCCAGACTTGGGGGCAATGTCAGAATGGGTGTGTTTGCAACCCGTTCACCATTCCGTCCCAACCCCATCGGTCTTTCTTGTGTAAAGCTTGTGGAAATTCTCCCGGATACACCGGAAGGTCCGGTATTGGTAGTAGCTGGCGCCGATCTGATGGACGGCACCCCCATTCTGGACATCAAGCCCTATGTTCCATACGCCGACGCCCATCCCGATGCTTTGGGTGGGTTTGCCGATCATGCCGGGGAATTTCTTTTGAAGGTTCACTTCCCTTCTCAGCTTTTGCAAAAAATTCCCCAACAGGAACAAGACGCTCTGATGGGAGTATTAAGCCACGATCCCCGGCCCTCCTATCAGAACGACCCGGAACGGATTTACGGACTAAGCTTTTCAGGCTATAATGTGCGTTTTCGTGTAGAAGATCAGCAGTTATTTGTCCTGGAAGTAACACCAGATTCCTGATAGAATTCATGTTTTACAGCACATGTCTGATAGAAATTAAGAAACGCCGCCGAAATCGAGGGCTCCCCGATTTCGGCGGCGTTAATATTAGGTCCTTCTGTATAAAAGTTTTATTCCGTGACAGGCCCGTTTTACAGGGAAACCTTGAATAGAAAACCCTGGGGGCCGAGGCCCCCAGGGTTAAAGGATTATGCGAATGTAGGGTTGAAACTTAATTATTCAGCGGATTCAGCCTTTGCAGCACCGGGCTTTACAGCCAGGCCGGAGAACACAAGTCCCTCACCCAGTTTGTCAACAGACTCCAGAGTTACCTTACCACCCTCAGCAAGAGCCATGGTGTACAGGCTGTCAGTAACATCGGTGATGTAGAACTTACCAATAGAGCTGTCGTAAGCCATTTCAGTCTTGCCAACCATGGTGTTCAAACCAATGTCTGCGGAAACTACAGTGCGATTGCCCAGATTCTTATCATAGCTGACCATGACGGAAGCAGTTGCACCCATATTGGTACCAACGCCGTAGACAGTCTCGTCCTTCACCGCAATGCTGTTGAATGTAATGTAGTCAGAATCCATGACAAAGGTAGAGTAGTTCAGGCTGCTACTACCACTAGAAAGCTGGCTCAGGTCGTACTGGAAAATGTAGAAACCACCAACACCATAGAGGTAATTATTCTTTGCATCATAAGCAATTCCGCTCAGTTCAAAGAAAGCTTCCAAATTGGTCAAATTGGTAAGAGACCCCGTTGCAAGATCATAGGAGCAAAGTCTGTTCAGGTTTCCATCGGAAACAGTAACATACAGGCAGTCCTTACCATATGTGACACCGGTAATCTTACCGTTGACTGTACCGATCTTTTCTGCTGTCTGTGCCGGCAATGCAGGATTGAACTTGTACATAGCATCCTGTCCAATCACTGCTGCATAGGCAGTGGAAGGATTCTCACTCTCCTTCACAACGGTAATTTCACAGGTTGCCTTAATGTTCTTATTTTCCTTACTGGTAACAGTGATGGTTGCCTTGCCAGCAGAAACACCCTTAACATTACCCTCCTGATCAACTTCCGCAATTTCAGGCTTAGAAGATTCCCAAGTCAGAGAATTATCTGCGGCATTGGAAGGACGGGTGTGTGCAGACAGCTTACTGGTCTTTCCTTCGACAACACGACCAAAGTTCTTGTTCAGGATTACGCCATTTACGCCATGGACGGGCAACTCACCCTTTTCAGGAATGAACGCCATCAGGCCCAAGAACGCCATGCCCTCACGGACACCACCGCGCATCTCAAGGGCGACAGGCCCCAACTTAACTACATTGGGCTTATCCTGTCCCAACTGAACCATGATCACACCATCGTAATGTCTCAGTTCCTTGGTGCAGGAGCTTGCATTGATGTACAGACGGTTTGTGCCAAAGTCATATGCCATCTGGGGATTGTACTGTACTTCGCTCATATACTTAGGACCGGTGTAAACGGAACCAGGCAGTTCACAAACCTTTGTACAAGCACCGGATGCTTTGTCAATGGTATACAGATTAGCATTGCCGTGGCTCTTTTCGGAGCCAGCGCCGTACAGAACGCCATTCTTGTCAGCAGCAATGGTGTAGACCTTTTCGCTTGTGGCCTTGATCTCTTTAATTTCAGCAGTGTCCAAGTTAATCGTAACCAGCTTGCCCTCATAGGTCACACCATAGACAATACCAGTGGTATAATCCAAAGCCATACCTGTAATATGCTGGTTTACACGGCCAATGTTGGTATAAATACCATGATCCTTACCGTCAATCCGGTACAGATCGTCGGTCTGAGTAATCGCGTAGTAGTAACCATCATAGTAGATACCGGTACGCAGAGAGTAGATAGAGATCATGCTCTGGCCCGTGTGGGAGTGACGCAGGTCGTAGTCATTACCATCAATCCAGAAGTCGTAGTAGCCGGAGCCACCCTCATCGGAACCCAAGAATGCCTCAAACTCGCCAGCAGCCTCATAGACATTGATCTGAATCTTAGCTGTGAAAGGACCACCATGTGTTGCTTCATCCTCGTTGGTAATGGAAACCGTGATCTCCGCAGTACCAGCTTTCTTGAAACTTACAACACCAAACTTATCAACCGATGCAACTTCATCATTGCTGGAAGTCCATGTTCTGGTACGGACAGAAGGACGCAGCGGATCAGTTTCAGTGTTCAGCTGGACCTTACCGCCAACCAATCCCTGAACAGGAGCTTCATTGGTGATTTTAATAGACTTAACAGGAATCTGCTTTGCTTCAGGCTCTTCCTTGGGAATAGAGAACATAATCGTCTGCTCGACACCGGCCTTTGTGGAGACATCGCCAATATCCATCACAACAGCGCGCTTGCCGGATGCATTATCCTTATCCTCAACCAAACGAACCAGATTCAGAGGAGAAGCCTTTGCATTCATACAGGGGTTCCAGTAGATACTGTCAGTATTGTAGTCGTAGCCCATAGCACCATAGTACCAGGTGTCCACACCGCCATCATAAATCTTGGTGGTATGCATGGTGTCGGGATTGACAATATACAGACAGCTCTTCATGTCTGCAATAACAATGGTTCCATCCTTAGTGACAGTCATAGCCGTAGCAACAATGGGGCCACCGCAATCACCATTGAACTCACCAAGGAAGTCGTACTCACCAGTCTTCAAGTCAAGCAAGCCAAGACCGCCGCGCTTTGCATCCACAGCGTACATACGGCTGGTGGTGTAGTCGAAGGAAATGTTGACAATCTCAACATCATCAGCAAAGCCAATCAGCTTAGGCTCACCGAATTTTGTTTCAGCAGGAGTGTTGCCCTTCTTCACTTCGGACTTGTAGAAATTCATGCCAGTATGGATAACGCCATCATCATTGGACTGTACCTTGGTAACAGTGTACATGTTCCCGTTGTAGTAAGCGCCGCCGTACCACATTGCATCAACAGTCTGGTCCTTACCTTCCTGATCCTTGATGGTGATCTTCTGGCTGCCCAGATGAGTGATGCTTCTGGGGGTCTTGTCGGAGTAGGTAACCCACTGGTTTACAGCGGACTCATCCTTGTAGTCTGCAATAATGAAGCTGTACAGCTCATCCTCGGAAGGAACAACCTCAACTTCACAGGTTACAGACTGTTCACCACTTGCCAGTTTGGCAGTACCAGTGATAGTAGCCTTACCGGACTTCTTTGCAGTTACAAAGCCGTACTCATCAACGGATGCAATCTCATCAGCGGAGCTGGTCCACTTAATCTCAGCAGGCTTAGCATTCCAAGGCTGCCACTCAACCCGCATCTTAACACTCTGACCCTCAACCATCAGGATGGAATCGGAATTGATCTTGACACCTTCAGCTGCTACGCCCATCTCAAACAGGTCAGACTTCTTTACATCATGGGGAACGAACAGACAGGTCTGACCGCCGGCACCGTAAGAGCCGATCTCAGTGCACTTGCCATCTGCCAGGTTAACGCTGTAAGTAACACACAGATTGGTGTAACGGTTGTTCACAGGAGTCTGGCTGTGAGCATACCAGTACATGGTCTTGGTGTTATGATCATAGCCCATGGACTGGATAACATTCACGCCGGAGTAGCCAGGAAGCTTCACAAAATCAGTGGTGCCAACGGCTGTGCACTCGATAACCTTTTGGCCTTCCTTTTCTGTTGCAATAGGATTGATCTTGTTCAGAACACCATTGGTGCTGATACCGTACATCTCACCTTCAGTGGTAATACCAAGAGTCAGGACTTCGCCCTCTACTCCGGTGATACGGCCACATTCATTTACGCTGGCATTGCCCTTTGCGTCGAAGGAAATGTTGTACAGTACATTGTAGCCATCGTCCTTACCGTCGTTGTCGTTGTCACCCTTATAGGCCCAACCAACAGCAAAGAGAACATCATTTTTCTTGGTCTCGGGATTATAGGTTGTGGAAGTCTTGCCGGAATAGTCGACAGCCATGTCGTACATAACCCAGCAGCCAGGCTTGCCCTTTTCAGCAGGGTTCTTCAGCAGAGTCAAGGTAGACCAGTAGGTGCCGCCAGGAGTGACCAGCTCCAGGTTGCCGGTGACAGCACTCTGGGCAACCAGATAACCATTCACATACTCGGCAGAGTAGAAACGATTGGTGGCGTCAAAGGTCTCGTTCTTGGCATCCTTGAAGTCAGCTCGGTTGGCGGAGAACCAGCCGGCTTCAACAGCAGCCATATCGAAGGTCTCACAGCCATACAGACGCTCCTTGTCCAGAGGCTGAGGAGTGGGAACATCATTGTTGTGCTCACCCAAGTTCAGGGTTACATCAACCTCGCGCTCGTTGCAGGCATAGTCCGCAACAATGATAGAGAATTCGTTGCCAAAGCCAGTGATATCGTAAGTAGCGGAGCAAACCTCGCCGGGCTTGTTCTCAACTGCGTACTTACCCATGATCTTACCGGTGGGGCTCACGAAGAGGACAGCAGCAATCTTCTGATTGTCCTTCATTTCGAGAGTCAGGAAAGTACGGTTGTCCTTGAAGGACAGAGCTTCCTGCAGCTTGTTCTCATTTTCCAGAGTGGGGAACTGGCTGTCCAGGACCAGATCATAGGCAAACTCATCGTCAGCCTTATCATCGCCGTCGTCCAGCCATGCGGTCACCTTGTAGGTAACCTTGGTGCCGTCTGCTAGATTGGAGCCATCGGGCTTCTTACCATTCCACAGGGACTCATCCTGAGCACTGAGGACGGTGGGGATAACCTGACCGGCACCTGCAATGAAGTAGGTCTTGGCTCTCTTGGGAGCAGTCTCATGATAGTACTCTTCGCCGGTCTCATTGTCGGTAACAACCAGCTCCAGCTTCTTGGCATTACGGAGCATGCCGAAGTCCATCTCTGCCAGGGGGTTGGAATAGGAGAATGCGCCGGATACGCCGTCATTCTTTGCACCCAGGATGTAGGGGTTGGAACCAACCATGCCAGCCTTGGTGAACAGGAAACGGCCAAACAGGGAAGCTTCCTTAGGATCAGCCTCGTCAAATACGGGGGCAGCAGACCAATCGCCGTAGAAGCCAACGAAAGGCATGTGCAGGTTATAGCCGCCTTCAGCAGCATCCTTTGCATAGGCAAAGCCTTCTACATAGATACCATTGGGGAACTGCTCAACATAAGCCTTGTCGGCCTCGGTGAGCACGATCTTGGCAGTCAGAGCAACAGACTGGCCAGCGGGAACGGTAACGGAAGTTACAGGCTCAGTACCGATGGTCTCGCCCTTAGCTTCCAGATCAACGCCTTCAACATCCTTGCCTGCAAGGACCTTGAGCATTGCTTCCACGTCAGCTCTGTTGGTTTCACCGTTGTTATCCACATCGGTGTACTCAGAGCTCAGAGTCTCGATATCATTGACATGACGCAGCAGAGCACGAGCGTCTGCAGTGGTAATCTTACCGTCCGCATTGAAGTCGTACTTCAGGCCGCCATCCAGATTGGTGAGGTAGAACTGCACCTTGGTTTCCAGTCTGTGGCCCACATTGGAGATGAACTCCTTGTCACCCTGCTTGTGGATGCTTTCGCTCATCACGGTGGAGTCCAGGTTGTAGGTCAGTTCCTGATCCTTGGAGGTATTGTTGATTTCAAAGCCGAACTTGAAAGAACCGGTCTTTGCAGGATCGTCACCCATCTCGCCCTTAGGACGGTTTTCGGTAACATTGCGGCTGGTCAGGTAGCCCTTTGTCTTGGTTGCAGCAACCATGTCAACCAGACCGGAGCCCTGGCCTCTGGGGGAATACTCGATATCACCGCTCATAATCACCTGAGCAGTGCTCATCATAACGTTGGCAACTGCACGACGCAGCTCGCCGCCTTCCAGGTCGGTGTTCTTCTGGAAGTACTGCAGGATGACGGCAGCAGCACCGGCAACCTGAGGAGTAGCCATAGAGGTACCGTTCCAGGAAGCGTAGTTGGAACCGGAAATCTGGGGGTCGGTGGTGGAGTACACATTACCGCCAACGCCGGCAATTTCGGGCTTCAGCTTCAGGTCGGGGGTAACACCCCAGGAGGAGAAGCCGCTGAGCTCCTTAGGCATCTTGACATCCATGGGCTCGCCGTTGCAGACAGTCAGGGAACCCTTACCGTCCTTAATGGCCTTAACCATGACTTCGCCATCAGCCTTCGTGACAGCAACACAGGGAATATCCTCGGGGCCATTGTTGATCTGCATGTGGATAACGCCGGCTTCATTGTTATACACGATGCAGGCTACAGCGCCGGCCTTCTTAGCGTTGGCCTGCTTGTCGGGGAATGCAACACCGCCGCCACGAGCAACCAGTGCAATTTTGTCTTTTACATTAACATCCTTGTAGTCATCGGCTGCACCGCCGTTGGGAACAAGAACATACTCAAGAGTTTTGCCTTTGAACTGAGTGATAAATGTGGTATTGGGGGCAGAGCCAGTATCGTCATAGCCGATCTTCTTTTCGCCCACAGAGAAGTACAGCATCTTAGCTGCATCATTCTGGATGGAAGCAACGCCAAGAGCAGCCTTGTAAGTACTGGGGTTACCGGCCAGGCCGATATCAGGGTTGCTGGTCAGAGACATGTTCAGGCCAAAGTTGTTCATGAAAGCGTTGCTGGTATCGTTACCACTTGCAATCAGAACTTCGATGCCGGTATTCTCAAACCGCTTGAACACCTTGTTGATGGCGCTGTCAGTGTCATCGGTAAAGCCTGCGGCACTACCCAGAGACAGGTTCACGGAGTCAACATCCAGAACAACACAGTCTTCCAGAGCAGCCATGATCTCAGCAAAGTCAGCACCGCCGCCCTGTCTGAACACCTGCATAACCAGGATCTGTGCATCGGGAGCAACACCGATAACAGGAGAAGACTCGATCTTGTTAGCAGCTGCAATACCTGCAACGTGAGTACCATGGTCATGACCGGCATAGCTATGGTCCACATTGAAGTTCAGAGCAGAGTAGTTAAAGATGTAAGGAATCTTAGTGCTGTAGTAAGCCTTGCTGCCGGGCATAGAGGACTTGCTTGCATTCAGCTGATCCCAAACACTCTCAATTTTCTCAGCAGTCAGAGGATCCTCCAGCTTGTCCGCAGGAAGCTCTGCGAAGTTGGGGTGCTTCAGGAACATACCTGTATCCAGGATTGCAATTCTCATACCCTTGCCGGTGTATCCAGTCTCATTCAGAGTATTGGCGCCGATCATATGGGTAGCATTGTTGGTGGTGGGGTAGAACAGATCATCAGTGGTAGCCACGGTTTCCTCAGGCAGCTCAAAAACAGGAGCCACATACACATTGGAAACGCCGGGCATTGCTTCGATTGCGTCCTTGTTGCCATACTCGGTAGTCACGGAGATACCGGTAGTTGCAACTGTGTAGGTGAAGCCGATCTCAAAATCCTCTTCCTCTGCGAAAGTGGTAGTGAGGTTGGTCTTCAGTGCATCGATGCTGGCCATCTGCATATCCTGATAGCTGGCAACAGCCGCAGTCTGTGCAGAAATATCAGCCTTAGAGAAGTTCTCCAGCAGAGGTGCGCCATTCATCTCGACAATGAAAGTAACCTCATCATGAGGACCATAAGAGGTTGTCTCCATCTGCTCAGAGAAGGGAGTATATTCGCTTTCAAACTTAGTCGTATCTTCGGTAGCCAGATTGGGGGCGATACCGGATTCATCATTTACGACTGCCTCAGCATTCGCATCATCATTTACAGGCAGGCTCAGAGGGCCGTCTGCGGTTTCTTCTACTTCAGGAGCTTCAACCGGATCGACTACCAGGCCAGTCTCTCTTGCAAAGACTGCAGGGATGGCGGTCAAAACCATAGCCAGCACAAGAAGCAGAGACAGGATTCTTTTTTTCATTTTATATTACCTGCCTTTCTTACTTAGTATGAGTGGCGTTGGCGAACCGCATGATCATGGTAGCCACCTGACCACGAGTAGAAGCGCCCTGAGGCTTCAGCAGGTCTTCCTTAACGCCATCAACGATACCATTTTCAACGGCCCAGGTCATGCTCTCAACAGCGAAGTTCATAACTGC
>JARIBV010000101.1 GCA_029257335.1 Faecousia sp. | reverse complement strand
TACGTTGGCATTATCCAAATCAGGTTCATGGGTCGAAGGCAGTACCTTCCTCTCAGCCTGTCTGAAATACGAGTTCACAAGCTCCCCTTATACAAATTTCACCCTTATTCTACATCCAACCCCAAAGAATTGCAAGTGCCGAATTTAAGCCTCCTTTACAGGCGGACTGAATGGGTGCCGGTGCCAGCCCCGGCCATCTTTACCGCGTCTGTGAAAAGCGGGCCTCTATCCCTGGTTTCAAAAGAGCAAAGCTTACTGGCTGTGCGGTTCCGGATTCCTTCTATTCCTCATACAAAGCAATCCACCGGTTCTGCATCAGGCAGGGCCGGTGGATTACTTGGTATCTTTCTATGAGATGTTACTTGACAGAGGCCGCGGCCCTGGCACTGAGCACATTATATGCCAGTACGGTACCAATGACAATGACGGCACCAACCATGGCCAGAGGGCCGATGGTTTCATGGAAGAAAACAGCAACCAGAATGGGATTCAGAATGGGTTCAATGCCTGTAATCAGGCTGGCGGTGAGGGGCGGGGTGTTCTTGAGGCCGATGCACATAATTACATAGGCGAGACCTACCTGAAATACACCCAGCAGAGTCACGCTGAGTAACGCCTGGGCGCCAAAGTCTGTTTCTCCCAGGACAGAGGGAATCCCTACCAGAGCGCAAATCACGTTTCCGAAAAATACAGAGGAAATGGGGTCTGCGTCAGGGAGATCATTCAAAAGAAATACACCTGCATAGGTCAGGCCGGCACAAAGGGCCAGAAGATTTCCCAGCATATTGCCGGCACCGATGCCATCGACAAAGAAGAAGACCACACCGACAATCACCACGGCGCAGCTGATGAGCTCCATCTTTTTGGGCTTCTTGTGCCAGAAAATCATAGACAGCACAATCACAAAGATGGGAGCGGTAAATTGCAAAACAATGGCATTTGCCGCGGTCGTCAGGGTGTTGGCCAGAGAATAGAGCAGGCACGTGCCGCCAACAAAAAAGCTTCCCAAAAGGACCCAGCGGTTTAGCTTCAGCTTGTGCTTTGTAGCCACAAGATAGGCACCTACCACAAACAGGGCAATGAAGCATCTGGCACCATTGATGCTGAAACCGCTCCAGGGGCTCATTTTAATAAAAAGACCACCTGTGCTGAGCAAAAGGGCAGAGAGAAATACCCACAATGGACCGACCTTGTTCTGTTTCATAAAGACCATCACTCCAATTTCCAAAATATACAGACAGAATCAAAGACAGACTCCGCCACACTCGGCCTATTCTACCACATCATGCCGGATTTTGTAATATGGAATGCAGAATTCCAAATCCAATCTTTCACAGACCCCACAGGGCAGTTCTTGTTCACAATCCATAACCGGCCCGTGCAGAATGGTCTATGTGGGCAAAGCCCTGAACAAATGAGACCGTTTTGAATTCTTTTAAAATTATACTTGCATTTTACAAGACCATGGACTATACTGGTACTAACAAATACGAGCAGAGGCTCCAAAGCTGTAAAGGCGAAAGTCAGGCATTGGAGCTGAACAAGGGAATGGGGAAAGCCCCGCATTGACCAATACCGTGTGTGTTTAGGATCCTGTCCGTTGGTGAAAGCCAGTCATTGGGAGTACCTCCTGAGAAGGCAGGGCAGGAATCTGTTGAGGCACGAGCCGGGAGACCTACTGTGATCGTCAGAATGTTATCAAAAATGGTTATGGTGATATTCCTCCCCAATTTTGGGGGCTGCACTGTAGCCATTATTTTTATTCATTTGTCCAACTGCATTTCAGCTGTTCCCCCCTGCAGCTGAGTGCTTTTGTAGATGCGGCAGACCCAAAGCTGCCAAACGAAAAGGCCCCCCGGGTATCGGTCCGAAAGACAGCCGATGCTCGGGGGTCTCTAAAACATATACCCAATATCCCCCGGGGACGCTTCCCATTTTATAAAACAACTGATATAATGGAATCATCGATTCCTCCACGATCCTTCGATTGCCATGGAAAGCACCACACTATTTGGGGAAGAAATAGTGTGGTGCTTTTCTGCTGCAATATCCCCCTGGGGGGCTTATCAGAGAAGAATTTATATGGTATTCTTAGAGTTGTATATACGCAAAACTGTTAAATGCGGATAATAGGACCTCAACAGCGGCGGCTTACAGCGTCTGTGTATCCAAACGATAATTTTAAATGGAGTTGTTATTTATGGACCACATTCACGATCATCCTCATACCCACACGGAGGAGCACTCCCACGATCATGCACATACCCATCCACACGCTGCTCCTACCGATATCGAGCAGACAAAAGCACTGCTGGCCTACATGGTGCACCATAATGAGCATCATGCAGAAGAGCTGGCAAATCTGCTGGATTCCCTGCCGGAGAAAGCCCAAAAGCGGCTGTCCATGGCAATCGGCACCTTTGAAGCGGCCAATGTGGAGCTTCAGGATGTTCTGGAAAGCCTGGAATAACAGAAGGTTACCCATAAAAGACAGACACCACCTGTTTTGGTAGTGTCTGTCTTATTTTTTATGCAAAAAACGATCCCTTTTTCCGAAGCTCGCTTGCCGTGAAAGAGATCCGATATCTGGTCCGGACCGGGACACGGTCCTTTTGCGGAAATCCCAGCAAGCGCCTGGGGCATGATAAGCCGGGTCGCTGCATAGAATTACTTCTGTTTTATGGCGACAGAAATCGTTTGGTTTTCAAAGGACCCTTTGCTATTTTATAATTAACTTTCATGAACAGAAAAAGCTGGGCAGCAGAGCAGGCTGCCCTAAGATTTTTCTGTACTCCATTTGTTCATGCCGCAACTTCCCGGGATGGACACCTGCATGACCATCATATGATTGTTCTGAGCGGCAGGATCTCTTTGGCGCAGTATGTTACTGCAAGGGAAAATTTCCATAGATTTTTGTGTTCTCAATGTTGTCAGCAATCCTGCAAAAAGAAAAGTCAAGCCATATTTCCGGAGGAAAGATGGAATGACATTTATTGGTATCGAATTGTGCTGAAGAGGAGTGACCGCCCTCAGGCAGTGCAGTGAGATAGCGAGCCGATTTCGGCCGCAAATATTTGCAAGGAGGAAACAGTGAAGATGGGAAACAAATTCAAAAGGGTGTTCTCTCTGATGCTGGTGGTGGCTTTGGTGTTTACCCTGAGCACAACAACACTGGCCTCTGATGAAAAGCCCCTGCTGGAACTGGAGGCCAAGCCCGGCATTCAGAACGGCATCATTTCCGTAACCGTGAACGCAAGGGAGGCAGGGATCGTCGCAGACGGTAAGCTGGTGTTTACCTATGACAGCGGAATTCTCAGCTTTCAGGGCGCAGAGGCCGGCTCTGCCTGGGCAGAGACCGACATGGTTCTGAAAGCCAATGGCGATCAGCTGGGCACCGTTACGGTGGCCTTTGCCGCAAACGAAGCGGCCGGGGCAGGCAATGTCTTTACCTTAAAATTTGAGGCGGTGGATCAGGGTCAGTCCACTGTGGAACTCAATGAAGGTGACAGCTACCTTACAGGGGGGGATGCATATTCCCTTGCAGCCGGCACAAAGGTGGACATTGTGGGGTTTGACGATGTGCTGTCAGGTCGGTTCTATGTGGAGGGGATCAACTACCTCATTGGGGAGGGCTATATGGAGGGAAT
Source organism: Faecousia sp. (assembly GCA_029257335.1). GTDB lineage: Bacteria > Bacillota > Clostridia > Oscillospirales > Oscillospiraceae > Faecousia. Next base: position 6,040 of record JARIBV010000101.1, on the reverse strand, counting down.
CGGAGGCAACAAATTTGCCCCCAATGTCAGCACCACCCGGGGTATGGCGGTGACGGTTCTTCATCGCATGGCCGGATGCCCCGAAGGAAAGGCAGAACTCCCCTTTACGGATGTGGATTCCGACAGATACTATGCCGATGCAGTCGCATGGGCTTACAGTGAAAAAATTACCGACGGGGTGACAGAAACCCAGTTTGCACCCTGCCATGTGGTGACTCGTGAGCAGATGGTGACCTTCCTGGCCCGTTACGCTTCCTCCTGCGGAAGCACCATTGAGGCAAAAGGGGATCTGAAAAAATTTGCAGACGGGGATTCCGTTAAGGCATTTGCAGTTGAAAGCATGACCTGGGCCGTTGACAACGGCATTATCTACGGCGTGCAGGCAGATATTCTGAAGCCTCATGGTTCGTCTACCCGTGGTCAGCTGGCCACCATGATCGTGCGGTTTGCCAAGGCAGCCGCTGCCAAGTGAGAAAGGCAGGGGATATGGAATGAAAACAAGAATGTTATCTCTGCTGTTGGTGCTGTCACTGCTCCTGACCGGCGTTCCCGCCATCTCTGCAAGAGAGACCGGTCTGGTCGTAGATCCTGTTGCGGTTCCGGAAGAGGAATCATCCACAGACGGCCCGCTGCGTCTGCCCGTTGAAATCGGTGCGGACACCATACCGCAAGAGGAATCCGGCATAGAACCCAACCTGGCTTCCGAAGGGGCCACAAAATTTGAAAGTGCCTACACACCCTTTTCTCAGCAGATGGAGAGCACCGGCCACAAGGCTTCCGATTCCGTTACCTTCATTGTGGAGATGAATGGGGCGCCTCTTTTGGCCAACTTCTCCAAAGACGAGATCATGACCCAGAGCGCAGCTGTTACCGATTATCAGCACAAACAGATGGCGAATCTGAACGCATTGAAAACCAATCTCATCAATGCGTTTGGGGAAGAGGAATCTTTTGAGATCGGATTTACCTATACACTGGCGACCACCGGCATCTCTGTCACTACGGAATATGGAAACCTGTCAGCCATTCAGGCGATGCCGGGTGTTTCCAATGTTTATGTAGCGCCGGTCTTTGAACTGCCTGAACAGACGGTGTCCGGCGAAAGCAGTCAATTCTATCCTTCCACCAATAATGCCACCCACATGATCGGTGCCAATGTGCTGAACGAAACCGGCTACACGGGCAAAGGCATGAGAATTGCAATCGTGGATACCGGCATCACACTGGACCATCCCAATTTTCAGCCCCTGCCGGAAGAGAAGCTGGATGATCCTCTGACCAGGGAAGAAATTGAGCAAGTGTGGGACCACCTGAACGCAAGCAAGACCCATCTGCTTTGCAATGCCTACCACAGCACCAAGATCCCATATATCTTCAACTACTCCACCCTGGATTATCATGTGGACCACAGTTATGCCGGGCATGACCACGGGACCCATGTTGCAGGAATTGCAGCGGCAAACAAAATTGAGAGTTCTCCCGTTGTGGGTGTGGCACCGGATGCACAGCTGGTTGTCATGCAGGTGTTCAACCATGCAAGTGTAGGCGGGGCCTCCTTTGATAAGATCATGGCCGCTTTGGAAGACTGCGTCTATCTGGATGTGGATGCCGTAAACCTGTCTCTGGGTAGCGCAGCGGGCTTTACCGATGACAATGCAGACAGCGCAACCAATCGGGTGATGAATCTGTTCCTGGACACGGGCATTGAGGTGCTGATTGCCAGCGGCAACGACACTAACAATGCTTATATGAACAATCACGGCTTGAACATGTCCTTGACCAGGAACCCGGACATTGGTCTGGCAGGTACCCCCAGTACCTACACAGCCGCCATTGGTGTGGCTTCCGTTCAGAATGATGCGGCAAAAATGCTCTACTTTACGGTGGGGGACCGTAAAATTGGTTATGACGATACCGCCACGGCTTCCAACACCAAGTTCATCACCCAGTTCAGCGGAGACACGCTTTCCTATGTTCCGGTTCCAAACGGTGGCGAGGCCGCAGACTATGCAGGGCTGGATGTGACCGGGAAGATTGCGGTGGTGTCCCGCGGAGGCATTTCCTTCCCGGAGAAGCAGACCTATGCCAGAGAAGCCGGCGCAGTGGCCTGCATTGTGTACAACAACCAGCCCGGTGTCATCCATATGCAGATCAACAATGGAGCACAGGACATTCCCTGTGTTGCAGTCAGCATGGAAGATGGCAGGTTCCTGGTGGAAAGCGCAAAAGATGGCGTGGGCAGTCTGACTGTCTGCGGCGGTGATTTTCTGGAAATCAGGATGCCCAGGGAAATCAGCGGCTTTTCCTCCTGGGGCGTTACCCCGGACCTGAAGCTGAAGCCTGAAATTGCAGGGGTTGGCGGACAGATCTACTCCACCACAGATCCTCAGATTTCCGGCTCCAACTATGCCACCTGGGACGGTACCTCCATGGCCACGCCCCAGGTAGCCGGTGCCGCTGCGGTGCTGCTGCAATATTTCCGGGAGAACACAGACTGGAGGGGCAGCCGGCTGCGCCGTGGGGTTACCAATGTGATGATGAGCACGGCGGATGTGATCGGAAATGGCGATGTGGTGTACTCTCCCAGGGCCCAGGGAGCGGGCTTGGTTAATCTGGTGGATGCAACTACTACCAAGGGCTATCTGACCAGCCGGGGTGCTGCTGAGGGTCGGCCCAAAGGGGAGATGGGGGATGATCCCCGGCGCAGCGGTGTGTTCAGCTTTGGGTTTGAAATCAACAATATGTCCCAAGATGAGCCGCTGACCTACCACTTGGATTCCATTGTGATGAGCGAGACAATCCATGATGACGGGGAAGATCAGTTTATTGAGAATGTGGGCTGCGGGCTGGAAGCAAAGGTTCAGTTCTATACCACCATCACCACGGAGAAATACAAATACGATTTCAACAAAGACGGAAAAATCACAACGGCAGATGCCCGGGCGCTTCTGCGCCATGTAAACGAAATTGAAATATTGGACTCCTGGTACACCGATGTGGACGGCAATGGCACAACCGATCGGGCAGATGTGGAGATCATGGTTCGCTACTTCGCAGGCTGGAAGGTAGAGGCCGATATGATGGCCAGGTGTGAGCAGACCAGCGAGGAAGCTGTGACTTCCGTTACGGTCCCTGCCGGAGATACCGTCGCTTTGACCGCAAAGATCGTGCTGACGGAGGCAGACCGGGCTTATGTTGCGCAGTTTCCCAATGGTATCTATGTAGAAGGTTATGTATATGCCAACGACACCGCAGAGAAGGGGATCGGGCTCAATCTGCCCTTTGTAGGCTTTTATGGGGACTGGTCCGATGCGCCTGTATTTGACGATCCGGATCCCAATGAGGCTTCTCTGTTCCCCCGCATGATGTTTACGGTGCATTCCATGGTTGGTAAGAATCCCTATATTCTGAGTGGAAAGGGAGGCGACAAGTACAACGCCTTCTCCTATTCCAATCCTTTGGCAGAGCTGGACTTTGGTCAGCTGCGTAACGCCAAGCGCATGACCTTTGAGGTAAACGACAAAGCTACCGGTGCGAAGTATTTTGGCCTGGAAGGAAAGATGATTACCAAATCTCACTTCAATGCCGGTTATGGTCAGGTCATCCCCACATTCCTTTCCAATGGTCCCCAAAGTCAAGAACTGTGGGATGGAAAAGATGCAGACGGAAACCTCCTGCCCGACGGCACCCAGGTTACTTACCGGGTCACGGCTTATCTGGACGACGGAGATGACGAGGCGGACGACAGCTTCTGCGTGGATCTGACTTTGGACCGGGAGTTTCCTGTGATTGAGAATGAGGCAAAGCTGCAAGAGGCCCTTCGCTTTGAGGGAAACCGGACCTATCTGACGCTGGAGATGCGGGATAATCAGTATCTGGCAGCGGTCATCTTTGTGGCGCCCAATGGAAAGATCATGGGAAAGTACGAAGTAGACAATGTTCCCGGACAGACCTGCACGGCAGAATATGATATCTCGGGCTTCGGCAATGAGTTTTCTATTGTTCTTGCGGACTATGCCTGCAATGAACTGGATGTGGATGTCTCTTTAAATCTGGGCCGGCACAACAATGATCTGCCTGCTCCCGTGGAAATGGATAAAGATCGTCTGTACGGCTGTGAGACCTTTGACCGGGCGGCTGTTGAAGCCGGATGGTTCTCCGCAAACAGACGAGATTTTTCCGATGCCCAAAACGAAACCTATGATGCGTCCAATCGCTACTACTCCGCTGAGTTTGTCAATGGTTATCTGATTGCCCAGAGCGCCGTGACGGGAGCACTGGAACTGGTCACCCCAGGCGGTACCTATTGGTCCACCCGCACCCTGCTGGAAAACCCCGCTAGGCCCGGGGAAGACGGCTGCTGGGTCCTCTATGATATGGCAATGGACTACTCGGGAAATACCGCCGAACATTATGATGCGTATACAAGCAAAAAAGATGTGCTGTTTGCCGTTGGCTGGGCCTATAAGGGAGACCGGGACAACAACGGCAAGGATGACGGATATAATGCCCTGTTTCGTATTACCATTTACGATAATGGCTATGTCTCCGTTGACGAATGCGGCCGTATCACAGGTGCCGGCGGGGAAGTTCTGACCTTGGGGATCACCACGCAGGGCGTGGCCTATGGTGTGGATACCAACGGAAACTTTAACAGAATAGACCTTGTTTCCAGGTACGATGAGGAGCAGGGATATTCCGTGGTGGAGTGTACTCCGATAGGGGTTACGGACTTCGTTGCCCTTCCCAACTACTCCGGCGTGAATGTGATCCAGTCTATGGGCTATGACCACAACACCCATACCATGTACTGGTACGCCCATAGCCAGACCCCCATCCAGAACCGCTATGTCAATGTCTGTATGACCTATACCGTGGATTTGGAAACCGGCAAGTGTACTCCGGTAGGCACTTACGGCCCCGGCGGTCAGACCTGTCTGTTTGTTCCCCATGATATGAAGTCCGATCTCTTTGAAATGGGAGTGCAGGCAGAGGGAATGAATTTACGGCCTGACACAATGCTCATGGTGGAAGGGCAGACCGTCAAGGTAAAGACAGAGTGGAGACCTTGGAATGCAAAGCCATCTCAAGTCACCTGGACCTCCTCCGCTCCTGAAATTGCAGCGGTGGACGAATATGGATTTGTTACGGCCCATCGATCCGGGGTGACAGATATTACAGCCACGGCGCAGGTGAAAGATTTTGACGGCAACCTTGTTGACACCACCGGAAGGTGCAGTGTGGAAGTCGTTCCTTCCGAGGACGAACTATACAGCTTTATTGTGGGAGACTACAAGGATCAGACCGCCGTGAACAAATGGGTGACCTATTCTGATCAGAACCCCAGAAACATCACCAACCTGGGCAGCCAGAAGATCACCATTCCGGATCAGGAGGGCAACGATCAGACTGTGGATGCCATGTGGTACGGCGGTGCGTACTATCATGGAAATATCTACACCGTTACCAAGGTTCAGTACAGTGAACACAATACCATCCACAGCGGCATGAATCTCTACCGCTCCAAGGTGAACCAAGGAGCGACGCCGGCCGAGACCACCTTCGGCGTGCCGGAATATATCGGCTATGCCGATGATGTGGAGATAATCAACATTGCATTCGACTATAACACCAGTCGTCTGTATGCAGTGGATGCAAAGCGTGGGGGTCTGGGTCTCATTGACATGGAAACCGGTGCGTATGACTTCATTGCGGAATTCAACGGTGATTGCGGTGGTCCCATCATTGCAACGGCTATGACCGTGACCAGAGATGGAACCATCGTCATCGCAGATATGAAGAGCACTCTGTATACGGTGGACCCCGATACGGCAAAAACAACCAGAATTTATGACGGCAGAGCGGACAGCTGGTTCTATGCCACCATGTCCTATGACTACAACACCGACAGCATCTACTGGAATCCCTGCATGAACGCAAAGGCCTCTCCCCTGAATCTGGTTCGCTTGGTTGAGGATAAGGAAAATCCTGAAAATAAGACTGGCAAGCGTGCTGTTGTGATGGACATCGGCGATGTCTC
>JARIBV010000113.1 GCA_029257335.1 Faecousia sp. | reverse complement strand
CCGTCAAACCATCCGTCAGAGGTATTCAGTGACCAGGTGTAATCTTCACCGGATATAGGAGCCTCGCCACAAACATTGCCTTCCACATCCTGCCATGTGATAATCACTGCGGCCCGAATGTAGGCGTCTGTATTGCCGGTGTTTTTAATTTTGACGCCGGACTTTGTGTCCCCGTTAAAGTTTTCCTCCACGGTACAGGTCACATGGGAGTATTCAAAGACATTGTCCTTCCGCTCCGAAGAAGCAACGACATAGGCAACCGTTCCTCCGGCAATGCCGACGAAAAGTGTTATACCGACCAATAACAGAACAAGTTCCTTTCTCCATCTGCGCGGTCTGCTTTTCATTCCGTTTCCACCGGCAAAGAGCTTCCAATCTCCCGATGCATGTTTCCCATTATACATGATATGCCTCCCTAATCGCCCTGGTTCCGGAACTTGTTGTTTGAGCATGAAGCTCCGTTCAGCCATTGCAACTCCGTTCTGACATTGTTAAACGATACTTGATTGACCTCTTCGGGATGGAGTGTAATTCCAAAACTGGCTTCGTCAGGCGTGTATCTCCAGCTCCAGTCACTTGCTTCTGTAACCACATAATCACCGACTGGAAGATCCTTGATGAGGATGGTCCCTGCGGTCTGTCCAGGTTTCATGGTAATTACAACCTTCAGGTCAATGCCTGCGGTGTGTGGATCATTGAGGCTGCCAGCAACATGGAAAATAAAACTCTGATTTTCGTCAATCGGCTCTGCACCGGCTTTTTCAATCCTCAAATCCCCACAATCGTACTCAAACTTTGCATAATAGGTTGCGTGTTCGTACCCAAGTCTCCTTTCCGCTGCGCTGCCGTAGTCTTTTGTTTTTTGAGGAAGGATGCGTTCGCTATTGAGCCAGCCTTCCTCCGTCACAAGCTTCGTACATTGCTTGTCATAATACCAGCCTGCAAATCGGAATCCGTCTGCTGGAATAGGGACTGCGCCTGCTGCATTGCCTGAGAACACCTTTACAGATTCTTCTGCCAAGCTCACGCTGCCAAACTCCGTTTCTCCAACAGGGCCTACCGCGGCGTATTGTATCACCGCTTCTTTCTCGGTGTAGTAAAAGGTGCGGACATTTTTTATAGCCTCACTCCCCTCTTCCATTTGGATGGTCATTGCAAGAGCACTGTCTTCGCAATGGTAGCCCGGAATCGTCCTTGCATGTTCTGTGATTTGAGAACCATAGCGGGCGGTCCCGATTGCTGGGTCTGCCAGGACTTGATTGGTCCCCCGCTCCAGGAACCGGAACGCATAGGCATAGAGCTTCCGATCGTAGTACAGCTCCAAAATCAGGCCCCGGTCCGTGACCTTCCCGCTTACCGTGCCGCCCTCCGCTTTGGCAGGTTCCTTATTGGCAGTTGCTCTGACATAGGAAAAACCCGGGATGTTCAGGAGCTTCGTTCGGTACGCTTCCCCGATTACCCCATTCAGGTCGGTATAGAATTGGTACTCCGTGTAGCCAGTTCCCATCGGATTCTGGACATAGTGAATGATCTGGACGGGCGCATGAACATTGTCCTTTACATACCAGAAGATGATTACATTCTGTGTTTCATCTGCTGAAAGGATCAATCTCTTTTGGTAGGCATCCGGCATATATCCGTTGACTGCCACAAAATTCTCCGTGACCACGGCATCCCTGGTAATGGTATTTTTCTCCGGATGCAGAGCATTCCCTGTTCCAAATTCCAAATATTTTACTGTATAGGAGACTTCCTCTTTTGGAACATAGACAAAGGTGAACTCATTCTTTTCCGGGTTGTCAATCTCCACCGTCAGGGAGTGGCTGTTTGTCGCAGGAAAATATCCGGTCTGGTACCCCTGATAAAGATCGACTCCAATCTTTGCCGCAAAGGTTTTGGTGCTTCCGGCCAGTGCCGATCCTGTAGTATCTGCCGCAATGGGAGTGCCGTCTGCTGTTCGGTAATGAACGGTATAGTTCATCAGAACATTGGAACTCCATTTTGCGTAAAGCGAAAGATCCTTGGTCACCGGCATAGAGAAATCAAAGGCTTTTTCGGTGCTTCCATCCATATAGAACCAGCCCACGAATGTGTATTTGCCATTGACCGGCTCTGCCGGTTCCGTTGCGGTGGAACCATGCGGAATCACCTGCATGGGACAAAGCTGTTCCGATTCATTCATCTCCCGGTTCAAATACACATGTACGGTGTGCTTTTTAGGGACCCAATGGGCGTACAGGGATAAATCATTGGCAGGCATTGTGGCACGGGTTGCAGTTCCCTCTGCATTTGTTGTGGTGAACTCAAATTTGGTATCACCAAAGAAGGGCGATCTATACCAGCCATCAAATACATAGGCTCCCGGCTCCAGATTTTCCGGATAGTCGGGTATGAAGTCCTGAGAGGAAATGTCCTCTTTAAAGAGGAAGCTTCCTCCATGATTCTCCACAATCGACCCATGGTTGCTAAAGGATAGGTCATAGCGATTGCGGGTGTAGTACAAATACGCTTTTTTGTTCCTGTCAAATTTCGGCACCCGGTTGTCTCTTTGGGTAAAGCCGGTTATGGGAAAATAGTCTTCTTCATACGTAAGATCCAGGTTTTTCGCAACCACGGAGCTTGTATGGTACAGATAATATGTCTTTCCCTTGTCTTGCTGAATGGTCAGGCCTGTGGTATCCTGGCCGGGAAGCAGCTCCAGATAGTAATACCAAGTGTACCTTGCCTTTCCACCAAAGCTGGATTTGGTCATTGTAATGTCCTGTCCGGGCATTTTTTCCAGGAAGGAGTAGTATTGGCCTGTAATGCTGGATTTGAATACATATCCGGCATCCACCACGCTCTTCACAGGATCATGCTCCCAGATATCTGCAATGTTGGCATCGTATTTCTCTGTCACCAGGAGATAACAGGTGCCGTTTTCGTGGTAGTGCTCATATCTTCCGCAGGACAGTTCATAGCAGCCCTGCTTCATATCATGGGTATGGGCAGCCTTGCCGCAGGAATAACAATCTTCCGTGTGCGCATGGGTGCACTGTTCCAGGATTTTTATGGTATCATTTCTCTGCTGCCCGGCTGTGCCGTCCTCATAGCAGCAATACCATGTCCCATTCAGGTAGAGATAGTAGTGGGTTTCTGTCCACCACATGCTTCCCGTAGAATAGGAGTAAATTCCATTTCCTCGATTTGGTTCCATTGGCTGCTCCGGGTTGCCCGGCTTTAAATCGCAGAGATCATCTGCGCTCTTGTAACATTGCAGCGTGTGTGTATGCTGACAGATGAGCGAACAGGACGGTGTATGCCGGTGTTCTTGTTTGGGACAGACAAGCTTTCGGCAGGAGTCGCTGTGTCGATGCTCCTGCAATGTACAGTTTCCTGCCCAGCCTCCCATTACATAAGTCAGCTGATACAGATTTCTCTTGAAATAGACATTAACCGTTGTGGAGCCATCACCTTTCACGGTAACATTTTCATCTGCATGGGAGTAGGAGAAATGATCGCTGTCCTTTCCGGTGAAATCGTAGCTTCGGTATGCAGAACCATTGACTGATTCCCCTGCCTGGGTTGGTACATCTTCCAGAGAACCCGCTTGTGAGTACCCGTCATCGTCCGGATTTTCATACCAGAAGACCACATCATATGTTACATTGCCGCTTTCCCAGATTGCCTCAAAATTGCCGCCTCCAACAGGCATGGTTGCAGGGACAGGCTGGTTCCATCCGGCAAAGGTATACCCCGCCTTGCTTGGCGTGCCCACATTCAGGGGAGATGCGTATCGGGCGTAAATGGGCTCCACTCCATAACCGCCGTCCAGATTGAAGTTCATCAGATAATAGTAGCGGTCATAGTAAATCTCCACAACGGTGGACCCATCCGCAGCAATTTTTGTTTCCCCGTCATAGAGCAGGGAATAAAAACCCGCATATGCATTGGCGTGTTGGTCTCCAACGGAGGATTCTGTATAGCCTTCTTTGACGGTACGCTCTGTTTCCGTATAGCCGTCATCATGCAGATTCTGCTGATAATGAATAACCGTGTATTCTACCAATGCCGGGGAATATGTGACCGTAATGATTTGATCTGCGGAAATATTTGTGTAATCCAGCGCCACACGCTCTTGATCCGGTGTATAGCCCAGAACCTCGGGGCTAATGATTTCCTGCTGAAAACTACTACCCTCTGCAACCACCGCAGTCCATGGATTCGCAGCCTGCTTCCCATCTGCAAAGACATATTGAATCATAATGTTATAAGTAGAAGGCACCGCAGCAGCCTGCTTCGTCTCAACTTCCCGCTTTGTCTCGGGTGCCTCTTTTGCCACCGGTGCATCAGGGGAAGGTTCGGCAGAAAAACAAGCGGGCTCATTTTCTGCCTGAATCAGGATTGCCTCCCCAACGGGTTCCGCCTCACTGATAACAAGCTGTTCCGTTGGAACGGCATCCGCTTTCTGAAAAATAGGGACAGCGTCATAATCAACCAGGACACTCACCCCGGGACTGGATAGATCCGCTCCATTGCAAACACCTCTGCATCGAATCTGTGCTTCATCATTGGCCAGAAGAGACGCAACCATGGCATAGGATAAATCCAGGACGCTGTGATTGGCGCCGGCAATATCCACCCACTGGGAATCCCCAGTCAGGATCTGCCACTGACAATGGTCAAGCGCTGCCTGCTGGCTCGACACTTTCAGCTGGATCTTCTCGTTTTGAGGCAGTGCAATGTGATCTACCGATTCTCCGTCATGGGATATCCTCAGAGCATTTTTGTCATATGCCCGGGTGGGAGAAACCGGAATCAGTGTCAGGGCCATTGCAAAGCATAATAATACAGCCATCAGTTTCTTTTTCACTTGCTCACCCTCCCTGTCTGGACGACTCTGCGGGCCACCCCTTTGCTTGTGTAACCGAACTTCCGTTATTCTTTGTCTGTACCGCCTGGGCGAAAATCATAATATTGGCCGTACAGTTCTGATACTCATTGCCCATAGCAGGCGCAAAGTGAATTTCCTCAAACAAAACCTCTGTAAGTGCGTCCGGAGCAACAGGCTTTCTGCAATACCAGTATCCATCTTCCCCATTAAGCCAGCCGTCCAGAATGATGCAGGATATAACAGGCTGCTGTTCTTCGGCAATCTTCGCAGGCAAAGGATCTCCATTGGCATTTCTGATTTCTGCTTCCATCCTGATCCGAATCCATGCTTCAGAGGCCCCGGTATTTTGTACCCGAACGATCTTGGACACAGAAGAAGCCGGCATAATTCCCCCGATTCCCTCCTCCGGGAAGTCCACCAGAACGCCGTCCTCTCTTTTGCTCTTCTCCACGATCTTGATGGCAACACCACCGGAAGTTATAATGTTATGTGCCGTGTCTTCAACTGTGAAGTATGCAAGAGTTCCTGACGCAGCAATCGCAATGCAGATTGCCAGTGCCGCCAACAGGAAAGCCTTTCTCTTCATCATTCCTTGCTCCTCTCCGTAATATTGTCATAGAATGGCATGTCCGTATGAAACTTTTGCTTTACGACAGGCCATATGAGAGCACCCAAATGATCAATTCAGACGCTCTCATATGGCCTGCCCCCGCTTTTTGGGGGCAGTACCACAACAGAACTTATTTGGACCAGGGATGGAACCCGTCTCCAAAGGCGGCGGCAATCGCAGTCTGGGCATCCTGGAAGCCTGCTGCCTGTACCCCAATGGCATACACGGGGATGGTCACACCGTTGGAGAAATCGAAATCGATTCTTTTTCCGTTCATGGTGTAACACCCGTTTTCATTATCGTAGTCCACCCCCTTGTCCAAGTAGAAACCAACGGTGCAGGCTGAGCCGGTAATCATATCCTTTGTCATAACCTTATTGTAAGTATGGCTGTAGATGTTGTATGGAATCCCATCGATGAGGAAGTTCTCAGCCACCAGAACCTCTGCGTTCCAGTTGGCAAAGTCCTCATTCGCCGCGTCGCCGTCTGTCTTATTGCCTTCGGCAACAAACTTGTTGCCGCTGTTAAAGTGGAGAATGTTCTGAGAAGGATCTTCCGTATGATCCAGTGCAGAGGGAACGGCCACATAAACGCAGACATATGCGTCAGCGGCCAGGTTTTTGACGGTAATGATCTTGTCTACATAGTTTTCTGCAACAGGCAGTCCAAAAGAATCCTTGGGTCCCTGTGCAGAGCCAACAATGGGAAACAGAACCTTGTTGTTCTCAAAGTCCTCCAATGCTGAGCCATCGGCGTTTCTCTGCTGCTCGATCAACTGAATGTCTACATTTGCGGTGGTAAAGGTATTTTCAGCCTCATCTGTGTCGGTAAAGTACGCAAGGGTACCACTGATAACCGCCACAGCAACCAAAGAAACGATCAGACAAAGTGACAAGATTTTCTTTTTCATAACAACTATCCTTTCGTCATTCCATTATACATTCCGGTTTTATCCACGATGTACTCCACTCAGGGAGTCTGCCCGGCAATACGCCAGGCATCGGCGGCCGTGGTGATATTGGCATCTCGCTGGACGGCATAGGCCGTGATTCTGAGTACAGGCCTTTGCTCCGTCACTGTGTCGATTTCCTCCTTGGTCAGATTCTCACTGACCGTAACCTGATTGTTTGCCAGGACCTCAAAGGAAGTGTCGTTCCCCATAGCCTCCACCTGGCGGTACCAGACATCTTTCGCCCCTTCCAACGGGGTCCATCCATTGGACATTGCATAGTCTACTTTTCTTGTCGTCCCGTCTTTTTCCGTGAAAGCAGGCCAATGCTCCTCTTCCATCTTCACAAACAGCCAACATGCCTCAGACCCCTGCTTCACAGTTATCTTTGGGTCTTTTGCTATGCTGTTTCCGGGAAGAATCCGATAGTCGTTTCCTGTTGTCTCCGCCAGGGCGATATTGATATCGCCATAGCAGAAGGTGTTTGTGACCGGATCGGTTTGTGCCACCA
>JARIBV010000058.1 GCA_029257335.1 Faecousia sp. | reverse complement strand
GAGATGGCTAAGAAGCTGCCTCTTGTGCTGACAGGCCTGTCCTGTCTGGCTGGTGGCTGGTTTGCGGGATGCCTTGCAAAGAAAAAGCAAATGCTGATATGCCTGTTGGTTGGAGCGCTGTTTCTGTTGATACTGTTTGCTATTACAGCGTTTGCCTTTCATGGGGTGTATCAAGGGATACCGGCCTCTGGTGGGGTCATACTGGGGTGCAGTGCCTTGACAGGACTTTTGCTGACCAGAGGAGGAAAACGAACGAAAAAAACCTATTACAAGTTTAAATAGAGCCGTGGAGCTCAGGACACCCACAAGAATAAATATGTATGTATAATTATACGCCTGATCTTTCATGGGTGACATAATATAGTTTACATAATATTTATTGTGTATCGGATACAGTTTGCATTTTTTGAATACTACTTGAAATATTCGGAATTTTGGAGTATAGTATGAATATCTCCGTGAAATGTCGGCAGATTCTGTAGCTGTGCTCCAAATTCTGACCATATCAGGAACGGAGGAGTAGGCGTGGGCAAGCATTTTTACTATGGATTCCATCACCGGTTGGTTCGCTATCGGGAGTTGCTGATTCTGCTTGGGTTTACACTGGGCGCTGTATTCGCTTGTTTATTCGTAAAAACAATCTCGGTCAAAAATTTGCAGCAGATTTGCGTTCAGTTGACCCAAGAATCTCCACGCTTGGGTGTGATGGCCCTGTGCTCTGTGCTGCCTGTTTTACTGGCAGCAGGATTTTCTGCCCTGAGATTGACCCCGTGGAACTGGATCCTTCCTTCCGTTGGCAGCGGATTTTTATTTTCGTTTTTAACATGTGCCTTTTTGGAAGCCATGGGCAAACGAGGAATTGTCCTCACTGCGGCATTGCTCTCCGGCCGCGCAATCAGTTTATGCTGCCTTTTTTGGTTTCTTCTTCGCAGAACATCTTCCAAGGACGAGCAAATTCTGCCGGATCTGATCTGTACCGGCGCAATCAGTATGCTTAGTGCCTTTGTTTATTTCTGGCTCTTCTCGCCTGCCATTCGTGAGCTGGGTCAGCGTATTTTATACTAAAGAAAAGGAATCATCGCCATGCTCGATCTGATTTCATCCTATGAGAACTACTTGCTTCATGTGAAGTGTGCATCCACCAATACCGCTCTGTCGTATTTGCGTGATATTCGGCAGTACGCACAGTGGCTTCAGAGCAAGGAAAATGCAGAGCTTCAAGATGCAACCCAGGCACAGATTTGCAAATATCTAACCCATATGAATTTGCAGGGGCGTTCTGCTTCTACAATCTCTCGATGCCTGGCAAGCCTGCGGAATTTCTATACCTATCTGGTGTCTTCCGGTTATCTGCGTCAAAATCCTGTGCAGGGCCTCAAGGCGGAGCACAGAGATAAGAAGCTTCCCCAGATTCTCACAGGACGGGAAGTAGAGCTTCTTTTGGCTCAGCCTTCCTGCTCGGATGCAAAGGGATATCGGGATCGAGCCATGCTGGAAGTGATGTACGCCACCGGGATGAGGGTGAGCGAGCTTATCGGACTGGATGTGAAGGATGTCAGTCTGGACGGCGGTTTTGTTAAATGCACCGGAAAAAAGGCCCGCCTGATTCCCATGTACCCCGGTGCAATAAAAGCCCTTGCCTTTTATATGAAAGAAGTCAGACCCAGCATGCTGGCATCTCCCAATGAAGCCGCGCTGTTTTTAAATCTCAGTGGGGAGAGAATGAGCCGGCAGGGGTTCTGGAAGATTTTAAAGCAGTATCAAAAGGCGGCCGGAATTGATAAGGAAATAACACCGCACACCTTGCGCCACAGTTTTGCTGTGCACCTTCTGGAAAATGGAGCCGATTTGCAATCTATCCAGGAGATGATGGGGCACAGCGATATTTCTTCGACACAGCTTTACACCCAACTTGTACGGCAGAACTTAAAAAAGGTGTATCAAAAATATCATCCGAAAGCATAAAAATGGAGATTCGCAACTGCGAATCTCCATTTTTATATCTGGTTCCCAGGTATCATCATGCAGGCTTTTTTCATTATGGAAGTCATACGCCCTCCTGCTTGTACATATGGTAGCAATGGGAGTTGAGATTATGAATTGTTGCTGGAGAGAACTTCTGGAGCTGCTGCCACCATGGCTTCGGGAATCAATGGGTTCTGAGATGCAGGCGTGCAATCCCAGGGAAATTCGCCTCCGTCTTGGGCAGATGGTACAGGTGGTCACACAGCAAGGAGAGTGGTACCCGACCTGTCGCCGTGTAGGGAAAGGGGATATTGAGTATGCGCTCAATATTGCCTCCAGATTTTCTGCTTATGCCGCACAATCCGTGGCGCAGGGATACATCACCGGACGGGGTGGACACAGAATCGGACTGTGCGGAGAATGTATCGTACAAAATGGCGTGGTAACCGGGATCAAGGAACTTCGTTCTCTATGCATTCGGGTTGCAAGAGACATCCCCGGGCTGGCAGATGATCTTCATCCGGCGTTGGCAGAGGGGTCTCTTTTGATTCTGGGGCCTCCGGGCAGCGGAAAGACTACTTTGCTTCGAGATCTCATTCGTCAGATCTCAGACGGTCGTCAGGAGCAGATTGGCGTTGTGGATCAACGCAGCGAACTGTTTCCAGTGACCTCTGATGGATTTCAGTTTGATACCGGGAGCCGTACAGATGTATTGACAGGAGCGGAAAAAGCCTCTGGCATTGAGCTTCTTCTTCGCTCCATGGGTCCAAAATGGATTGCCGTAGATGAAGTCAGTGCCATGGAAGATTGTATTACATTGGAGCAATGCGGGTACTGCGGTGTGCGCTTTCTGGCAACAGCACATGCCTGGACACCGGAGGATCTGGAAAGCCGTCCGGTATACCGCCGACTGCTGAGGACGGGAATGTTTAAGACAGCGATTTGGTTAAAGGAAGATCAAACTTACACTGCAAAGAGGTTGAAATGCGTATGATACAATGGATTGGAGCATTATGTGTGATTGGAGCCTGCGGAAGCTGCGGGTTTTCTGTGGCAGCAACCTATCAGCACCTTGAGCGGGACCTTCGGCAGCTGAAAAACAGTCTGGAGATCATGTCATGCCAGATGGAGTATCGTCTTACTGCGTTACCGGAGCTGTGCGGGATTGTATCCAGTGCCTGCACCGGCCCGATTGCCCGCCTCTTTTGTGTTTTAGGACGAGAGCTGGAATCCGGAGGCGTATCCGATGTGGAAGGTGCCATGCTTCTGGCGATTGAAGAAACAGGATCTCTCCCATCCCAGTGTGTCGGAATTCTCCGGCAGCTGGCAGGCATTCTGGGACAAACTCATTTGGGTGGACAGATCAAAGGGCTGGAGGCTGTAAGCTCTGAAATTCAAAGAGAACTGGATCAACTGGTGATGGAAAAAGAAGGGCGGATGCGCAGTTACCGCGCTCTGGGCCTGTGCGGCGGCATGGCCCTGGCGATTCTGTTGCTTTGAATATGGAAGTAGATCTGATTTTTAAAATTGCGGCAGTAGGGATCATTGTCACCATATTAAATCAGGTTCTGGTGCGTTCCGGCAGAGAAGAACAGGCCACCATGACCACCTTGGCAGGATTGGTGGTTGTGCTAATGATTCTTTCCCAGCGCATTGCAGACCTGTTTGAACTGGTGAAGACGTTGTTTCAATTTTAGCTATGAATTATTTTTTACAGGCTGCGGCCCTGGCGATGATTGGGGCAGTTTTGGCGTTGGTACTGCAAAAACAATCAAAAGAATTGTCCATTCTCCTGGTGTTGGCATGTGGTATTTGCATTTACTTTCTTGCAGCGCACTTTTTGGAGCCCGTGATTGACTTTGTGCTTGAATTGCAGATGATGGGAAATCTGGACGGAGAAATGGTGCGCCTCCTGTTGAAGGCAGCAGGCATTGGCATTCTGGCAGAAGTCTCCGGAACGATTTGTGAAGATGCAGGGGAAGCTACATTGGGAAAAATGGTGCGGCTATGCGGAAGCTGTGCAGCAATGTATCTGGCCCTGCCTATGCTCACTGCCGTCATGGGAATGGTAAAAACGCTTCTGGAGGGATGACTTTGGTACGAAAGATCATGCTCATTGCCATCTTGCTGGTTCTCCTGGCAATCCCGGCCCGGGCATCCGATCAGACAGAACTGGAACATATGCAGGAAGAAATATCTTCACAGGCACCGATGGAACTTCCGGATACCGATCAGGGACTTCTGAGCGGCGTGCTTGAACTGCTGCAAAAGGGCCTTTTTACAGTCACACCCAAGCTGAAAGAGTCCTGCGGCCTTTGCGCAGGGATATTGGCGGCCGTTATCCTCTGCTCTTTATTCGGGACCTCAGAGTCCGGACAGTTTACTGCAAATCTCCTGGGAACCGTGGCGGTTGGAGGGATCTTGCTGGGGCCGACCACGGTGATGCTGCGCCAGGGGATTGAAACTGTTCAGACCATTCGTGACAGCGGCAATCTTCTTTTGCCGGCCATGTCTGCCGCCATGGTGGCCTCAGGGCGACCAACTACGGCCTCAGGGCTGTATCTCGGAACCGCACTGTTCAACAGTGTGTTGACAAGCTTGCTTTCCGGTATGCTGATTCCGCTTCTGTACATATTTGTTGCCCTTTCTTTGGCTGGCGCCGCCATTGACAGTTCTCCATTGGAAAGACTTCGGGATTTTATTAAAACGCTGCTAACCTGGGGATTGAAAGGAATTTTGTCTGTATTTTCTGCCTATATGGCACTGACCGGTGTCATTAGCGGCAGTGCAGATGCTTCGGCGCTGAAGGTTACCAAAATGGCAATTTCCGGGGTGGTGCCTGTGGTTGGCAGTATTTTGGCGGATGCTTCAGAAACTGTGCTGGCCAGTGCCGCTGCTGTGCGCAGTGGTATGGGTCTTTTGGGGCTTCTGGGCATTTTAGCCATTGCCATTGTTCCGTTTCTGGAGCTGGCGGTGCAGTATCTGCTTTTGAAGCTGACAGGTGCTTTGTGTGCCGTGGTAGGGAGCAAGCCCCATAGTTCTTTGGTGGATGGATTTGGACAGGCCATGGGATTCATTTTAGCTATGGTAAGTACGGAAAGCTTGCTGCAAATCATCAGCATTGCCTGTTTTATGAAAGGGTGGGGCACTTGAGTGCAATCAGAGACTATGTTCTGACCATTGTATCAGCTGCAATGCTGTGTGCGATCCTAAAATCTATTTCTACAGGCAAGAAGGGGATTGAAAAGATCATGGGCCTTGTTACCGGTATTTTCCTCCTGGCCACAGGGCTCAGGCCGTTTGGCATTTTTGAGTTTTCACAGTGGGACAATCCCATAGAGCGTTATCGCGGTCAGGCAGAACACATAGCGATGCAGGCGCAGCAGGATGCGCAATCTCAATTAGAGGCACAAATTCAAGGGCAGACACAGGAATATATTCTGGACAAAGCCAATACATTAGGGATGAGCCTGGAAATACAGGTTGAGCTGGATGATCGCTTCTTACCATGGCGGGTTACGCTCAAAGGACCTGTTTCACCGTATGCACGGCAGCAGTTAAAAGAGGTTCTGGAAGACGAACTGGGAATCCCGGAAGAAAGGCAGGTGTGGCAGAAATGAAGATTTTTGAGAAGCTGTCTGCGTACCCGGAAAAGCTGGGCAAATTCAAATATCCCATTCTGGTCCTTCTGCTGGGTGTTCTGCTTCTGCTGATGCCAAAAGGTTCCAAAGAGGTACGAACAGAACCACCGGTCCGGCAGGAAAGATCAGAGGCAGACAATCTGGATATTCAGGAGGAACTGCTGTCTCAGCTCCTCAGCAAAATGGAGGGGGCCGGACAGGTAGAGGTCATGCTCAGTATCCGCACAGGCGTTCAGACGATTTACCAGACAGACAGCAAGACGCAGTCAGACACACAAGAGGGGAGTGCGTCTACCAGACAGGATACGACAACCGTTCTGCACGGAATCGGAAGTGGGGTTGCGTCTCCGGTGGTTCGTCAGAAAGAGGCGCCTGTTTACCAAGGAGCAGTGATTCTATGCCAAGGTGCCGAAAACAGCAATGTCCGCTTAGCTTTAGTTCAGGCTGTAGCCAGTATTACAGGTTTGCGGACCGACCAGATCACTGTTATAAAAATGGGTTAAATTTAAGGAGGAATTTAAATGAAAAACTGGAAAAAGAACACGATCATTGCGTCTATCCTGGTTTTTGTCTGTGCCGGCATCTATCTGAACTGGGTGTATACTCAGGATGCGCCCACAGTCAATCTCACCCAGACGCTGGATGAGGGGAAAATTCTTGGAGATTCCACCTTAGT
Organism: Faecousia sp.; assembly: GCA_029257335.1. GTDB lineage: Bacteria > Bacillota > Clostridia > Oscillospirales > Oscillospiraceae > Faecousia. The sequence continues at coordinate 12,889 of JARIBV010000058.1, read as the reverse complement.
GATGAGCCAGGACAATGCAGCTCTGAAAGCAGCCGGTGAGGATTTGCAGGTTTCACAAAATACAGTGGATAATTACTTTGCCGCAGTTCGTCTCAGCCGTCAGCAATCCAGAGACAGTGCCATTTCGCTGCTTCAGGAGGCAATGGCCTACGGAGAGAATCTGGAAACGACAGAAGCCTCCGCAAAGTTGGAGAATGTGGTCAACACAGGGCTATGCGAGGCGCAGATTGAAAGTCTTGTCATCGCAAAGGGCTACGCCGATTGTGTGGCCTACATGAACGGAGATGGTATTTCGGTGGCTGTAGCGGCACCGGAAGAGGGCCTGAAGGAAGAGGATGTGGCACTCATTTCTGATATTGTTATGACACAGGGAGAGTTCGATTTGAAGGATGTCCGCATTGTGGAGGTAAAATAGGAATCATTCAGAAACAGTGGTGTAGTTTGGGTTCGACTGCACCACTGTTTTTATATATATAATGAAATCACGAAAATACGAATTGTAACGCCTTTTGCTATTGCTTTTTATGAGAAAATGTGCTATCATGTGCAAGAACCGTTGCAGTTGCAACAAATATTACAGTATGGCTTTGGAGGCGAATCTTGTGCAGAGCGAACACAATTCTCTGGCGGAAGGTGTTATCTGGAAGAAATTATTACTTTTTGCTCTTCCAATCCTATTGGGCAACATTTTTCAGCAACTATATAACACAGTAGATGCATTGATCGTAGGCACATTCTTGGATAAGACTGCCTTGGCGGCAGTTACTTCTTCCGGAAGCCTCATCTTTATGATGGTGGGCTTTTTTAATGGCATTGCAATGGGCGCCGGTGTTGTTATTTCCAAGCTTTTTGGTGCGAAAGACTATGACGGAATGCGGCTGGCCGTACATACAGATATTGCATTTGGCTTGGTGGCCGGTGTCGGTCTCACTATTTTGGGCGTGGCATTTACACCTACCATTTTGCAATGGATGCAGACACCTGAAAATGTTCTGCCGCACTCCATTGAGTATTTTCGGTACTATTTCAGTGGTGTTATTTTTATTGTCATGTATAATATCTGCGTGGGCATTTTGCATGCAGTAGGGGACAGCAAACATCCGTTATACTATCTAATCATCGCTTCCATCGTGAATGTGATTCTGGATCTTCTATTTGTCGGTGTATTTCATTGGGGAGTCTGGTCTGCGGCATTGGCGACCACCATTTCTCAGGCGATCAGTGTAATCCTGTGCATGCACAGATTGATGACCTGCGATGCCCCCTATCGGGTGGAGGCCAAAAAGGTCCGATTCCATATTCCGATGCTTAAAGATATCATCCGTTTTGGTCTTCCTTCCGGCGTGCAGAATTCTATCATTGCCTTCGCCAACCTGATTGTACAGTCGAATATCAACGCCTTTGGGGACTCCGCCATGGCAGGTTGTGGTTCCTACTCCAAGATCGAGGGGTTTGCATTCCTGCCCATCACTTGCTTCTCTATGGCGCTGTCCACATTTGTGGGGCAGAACCTTGGAGCAAAACAGCATGATCGGGTCAAAAAGGGGGTGCGGTTCGGAATTCTCTGTTCGGTGGTTCTTGCGGAATTGGTGGGACTGTGTGTGTTTTTCTTTGGCCCTCAGATGATTGCGCTGTTTAATTCCGAACCCGAAGTGATAGACTTTGGCACGAGACAGGCCAAGGTAGAAGCATTGGCATATTTCCTTCTGGCATTTTCCCACTGTATTGCAGGAATTATGCGGGGGGCAGGAAAGGCCATGGTTTCCATGGTTACCATGTTAATCTCCTGGTGTCTCATCCGCATTACCTATATCACGGTTGTGATCCACTTTGTCCCGAGAATCGAAGTGGTTTTCTCCGCATATCCTCTGACCTGGTTTATCAGTTCCGTTATCTTGTTGGTGTATTTCCTGAAGGCGGACTGGATTCATAGTTTTGACCGTCTGGAAGAGAGAAAGACTAATTCATAGGATTCTTTGCTGTGTGATATAGGCTATCGGAAAGGAACTCTAAAAACCGCTACTTTGTGATACGAGGATGTCTTATGATTAGGTTAGTAACAGAGTCAGATTTGATGCAGGCTGCAATCATTCATTCTGAAAGTTGGATAGAATCGCACAGAACCATTTGTACACCGGAATTTCTTGCGATCCACACACCGCAACGACAAAAACATTATCTGGAATCGCAAATCGAAGCAGGGGCACAGCTCTATATGATGATTGAAGAGAAACCTGTGGGAGTGGTTTCAGTTCGTGATAGCCTGATAGAAAATCTTTATGTTCTACCCAGTGAACAGCGCAAAGGCTATGGGAGCAAGCTTCTCATGTTTGCCATCCAAAAATGCAGGAAATCTCCAACTCTGTGGATTCTTAATACCAATTATGGAGCCAGACAATTCTATGAACACAATGGCTTTCAACCGACAGGAAAAACTATCCGACACTCTGATGCCTTGCAGGAACTCGAATTTCGTCTGTTTCAACATACAAGGTAGGCTCTTGTTGACCCGCAAGCAAATAACAAAATGGACTGTGCACAAACTTAATTTTCTGAACACGAAAAATAAATTCCAGCAGAAAGCAGGGATGCAGCCTGACTTTCTGCTGGAATTTTAAATTTTATAGATTGCAAAATGATGAGACAGAGATTTTTTATGCAGCCTCTTTCTTTTCTTGCTTATATACTGGAGTTTTAAGTAAATGAGTATAAGTCTTAAATACCGGTCATAGTTTGAAGAACATCAACTTCCTCTTGTTGAATGCTCTTAGCCATAGATAACCCTTCGTCGATATCCACATCGGTAATGACTCCATTGTGGGTGCAGATAATGCGGCTGCTGGCGCCGCCCAGAAGCAGCTCAACAGCACGATAGCCCATCTTTGTTGCATTGACACGGTCTCTTGCAGAGGGAGTGCCGCCACGCTGGATGTGTCCCAAAACGGTCACACGGGGATCCAGATCGATTTCCTCCTTGATTTTTGCGGCAATTTGAGCCGCACTGCCTGCACCTTCAGCCACTACGATCATGTAGTGAGTAAAGCCGTTGAGACGAGCCTGACGGATTTTCTCAATCACATCATGGTCAAAATCGATCGGCTCCTCAGGAACCAGAACAGCAGTGGCGCCGGTTGCAAGACCCACATACATGGCGAGATAACCGGCATTTCTGCCCATGACTTCCACAACGGAGCAGCGCTCATGGGACTGCATGGTGTCACGCAGCTTATCGATGCACTCAATGGCAGTATTTGCAGCAGTGTCAAAGCCAATGCAATAGTTAGAACAGCAAATGTCATTATCAATAGTGGCAGGGATGCCGATCACAGGGATTCCATACTTAGAAAGAGCCTGTGCACCACGGAAGGTGCCATCGCCGCCGATTGCAATAATGCCGTCCAGACCCAGAAATTTACAGGTTCCAACGGCCTTTTCCTGTCCCTCAGCAGTCATAAATTCTGTGCTCCGGGCAGTATACAAAATGGTACCGCCACGGTTAATAATATGGCCGACACTTCTCTCGTCAAGGCGGAGAATATCTCCATGGATCAGACCGTTCCAGCCGCGGCGAATGCCATAGCACTCGATTCCGTGATAGAGAGCGGAACGCACCACAGAGCGGACACAAGCGTTCATGCCGGGGGCATCGCCGCCACTAGTCAGAACGCCAATACGTTTAATAGCCATTTTATCAGTCCTCCTGAAGATTCGGGTTCCCATAAAGGAAACTTAACTCTCTTTATTTTAATTGATTGCAGGTAAAATGTAAAGTTGAAATTCCTCAAAATAGGGCACAATTAGGTGGAGTATATTTAGGCCATGCATTGCAAATTGTACAAAATTGTGGTAAGATGTCTGAAAATATATGTAGAAGGAGGAGTGCTATGAAACGGTTATGCGCAATGCTTATGGCTGTGTGTATCCTTTTTTCTCTGGTTGCATGCAAAGAAGACGAGGCGGTTCAAAGCGAAACAACATTACCTGGGCAGGGAAGTACCAAAGCGGATGAACCGGTTTTGGATGAAACCAAGTATCCGGCATTACCCATCGAAACTACAGCGATCAATCAAGATATCCAAAAAGAATCAGCCAATCCCGCAGATTCCCTTGTGGCGGTGAGCCTGACCCCGCAGCAGGAAACACACTGTAACGACAAAGGGGATAAGCTATTTACCTATTTTTACCAAAATATTCTGATTCATATGCCTGATGCCCCGGATACCGCCACGGTGATCAGCGACTATTTCCTGGAAAAGAAGGCGGAGGCTGACACATATGCCAACACTGTCAGAAAGAAGGCGCAATGGGATGGCTGGGATCAGGATCAAAACTGGTCCCCATATACCTTTGAATTAAAGTATGCACCCACACGGCTGGATACCAAGCTGCTCAGCTTTTCAGGAGAGTATCTTGCAGACACAGGAGATGCGCGTCCGGATTCTTCACTGACATCCGTTACATTTTCCGCAGAAGACGGTTCCGTCCTGACGCTTTCTGATATTCTCACTGGCGATGAAATGGCAGATGTGCTTTGCACAATGCTACTGGAGAAGCTGGCAGAACAGGATGCAAAAAAAGTAAATTATCTCAAGAACTACACCGAAATTGTACAGCAGAAATTTGACCTTTCCGACGAAGGAGACGAAAATTGGTATTTTACAGATACTGGCATCACATTTTACTTTTCACCCAATGAGATTGCCGATGATAAAACAGGCCCCATTGATGTGGAGTTTAGCTATACCCAACTCCGTGGGATTATAAAAAAAGAACTGATGCCCAAAGAGCCTCCGACATACAGTCCGTTTTCTGTGAATGCTGCAAGAAAAGATCAAATTCAAACCAATCAATTCAATCAGGTACTGACGGTGACTTGTGACGAAAATGGAGATGGCGTATCTCTGTTTGCAGGTGCTACGCTTTACAATGTATCCGTGAAAATGGGCCACTGGACATTGACCAACAAATTTGTGGACGACAAAGTTCTGCTTGCGGCAAATCGGCTGACTGAAAAAGACTTGCTGCTGATTTACGCCCAGATTCCGGATGTTTTGCCGAATCTGCGACTTTCAGCCAGCTGCGGAGACGGGCAAACAAGAAGTTACTATGTGTTCCAAAGCGGAAAAGATGGCAGCATTATCCTGATAGACCAAGTATAATCCCAAATGAACAGAAACGGCCAGTTCTACGGATCTACGGAAGACTGGCCGTTTCTGTAATCGGCTGCTTTTACAGCAGCCTGGACGTCCTTATTGCCAACGCAACAAAATTAAAATTTTGTTGCGTTGGCGGCGGGATTATGCTATAATAAACTCAGCTTAATGCCAAATGCGGCTTGGAGGTTTTTTATGAGACGCTACTACGATTGTCCTCAAATACTGCGTGATTTTCTCACTTACCATGAAACAATCAAAGGTCAATCCCCAAAAACCATTTCCGAATACTATCTGGATCTGCGTATGTTTTTTCGGTTTATGAAACTGATGCGTGATGACATGCCAATCGACACCAGACTGGATGACATATCCATCAAGGACATTGATCTCAATTTTATTTCTGAGATCGCAACATCAGATATTTATGATTTTCTTTCTTATCTGGCAAACGAGCGAACGCCCAACCCTGACAGTAAGAATCCGGATTACGGAGTTTCGACTTCTACCAGAGCCAGAAAACTGTCATCCATCAAATCCTTTTATAAATATCTCACCGTTCGCACTAAACAGCTCTCTGAAAATCCCGTCGCAGACCTAGAATATCCAAAGCTTCGGAAAAGTCTTCCAAAGTATTTGACTATGCAGGAGTCCAAAGCACTGCTTCAGAATGTGAAAGGAAAAAATGCGACCAGAGACATTGCAATTCTTATGCTCTTCCTGAATTGCGGAATTCGCCGCAGTGAATTGGTGGGCCTCAACCTGACAGATGTCTATGAAGACAGAATTCGGGTTGTAGGCAAAGGCAATAAGGAACGGTTTGTCTACTTTGGCAGCGCTTGCCGCCGCGCCATCGATGCATATTTAGACGAACGCAACAAAATCGTACTGTCTGACAATCGTGCTCTGTTCGGCTCCAGGGATTCCAACCGAATTAGTGTTACTGCGGTCCATCGGTTGGTCAAAAAGCACTTGCAGGCGGCCGGTCTGGATGAAACACAATTTTCTGCCCATAAACTCCGACACACGGCTGCGACCATGATGCTTTCAGGTGGTGTTGACTTGAAAACCGTCCAAGAGGTTTTGGGACACGAAAATTTAAATACCACACAGATTTACACACACATTGAAAATACAGAGCTAAAGCTTGCAGCAGAGGCCAATCCCCTGTCAAAGTTGGTGTCTCCCGAAGAAGAATAGCAGTTCCCTTCCAATAAATAACGTAATATTAAACGCCACCAAAATTCAGAATTATCCGAATTTTGGTGGCGTTTCTTAATTTTTACAAGTACCTATGTCACAATTTAATGGATTAATGGAATTACAACGAAAACTCAATGGCCTCCCTGACATTTCTGACACGGATCAGCTCCAGCCCGCTGGGGGCGACCAGCGTTTCTGTGCCGCTTTTGGGAATCACACAGCGGGTAAAGCCCAACCGAGCAATTTCTGACAGCCGCAGGGACAGGTGAGATACGGCGCGTACCTCTCCCGCCAGCCCGATTTCACCGATTGCTGCCAGATCCTGAGGAATTGCCACATCTCGATAACTGGATGCCACAGCCAGCGCCACCGGCAGATCTGCAGCAGGTTCATCTAAAGTCAATCCGCCGACTACATTGATGTAACCGTCAAATGTACCCAGATGCAATCCACCACGCTTCTCCAGAACGGCCATTAAAAGCACTGCGCGGTTAAAATCAAACCCATTGGAAGTTCGCCGCGGGACATTGAAGGTTGTCTTGGTGACCAATGCCTGAACCTCTGCCAAAAGAGGCCGCGTGCCTTCCATGATGCAGGCCACACAGGTCCCCGGTGCATGCTGAGGCCGGCCCGACAATAGCATTTCTGATGGATTGGGAACTTCTCTAAGCCCCTCGTCCCCCATCTCAAACACGCCTATTTCGTTGGTAGAACCAAACCGATTTTTAACCGCCCGCAAAAGACGGTATGTCCCATTTCGGTCTCCTTCAAAGTATAACACGCAGTCTACCATGTGTTCCAAAACTTTAGGGCCTGCAATGGCACCATCTTTATTGATATGTCCAACCACAAAGACGGTAACCCCCTGCCCTTTTGCCACCTGCATCAAAGACATGGTGCAATCCTTTACCTGAGAGATACTACCGGGGGCAGATTCGTTGCTCTCGTTATACAGAGTTTGAATGGAATCGGCAATGAGAATATCCGGTTTAACTTCCTCAACTGCCTCTAAAATATCTCCCAGCCTTGTTTCCGACAAAATCAGCAGATTTTCGGAATGGACCTGTAATCGCTGTGCCCGCAGTTTTAATTGCCGCTCACTTTCCTCACCTGACGCATATAAAACTTTTTTCTCCCGACAGAGGCAATCGCAGATTTGCAGCAGCAAAGTTGACTTACCAATACCGGGGGCACCGCCCACCAATACCAGAGAGCCATCGACTGCACCGCCGCCTAATACACGGTCCAGTTCCCCCATACCTGTGGAGTAACGGACCTCCGTCTGAATGTCCACTTGAGACAGGGTCTTTGGCTGTCTGGAACCGCCTCCTATAGGAGATCGGCTGTTTTTTCCCTGTACCCCTGTCCCCTTTTCAACATGCTCTTCCATGGTGTTCCAGGCACCACATGCAGGACATCTTCCCTGCCACTTCAGTGTTTCGTTTCCACACGAGGTACAGTAATAGACCGTCTTTGTTTTTGCCATAGCTGCGCTCCTTTTTGATTCTTTGCCATCATTATACCGAATCTTTTCCAAAGGCACAAGCCTTTTTATGAAACTGGGGCGAAAAGCCATGTTCCCTGCCTGTTTGACCGCACAGTTTCCTTATTGAAATGGAAAACGCTTTGTGCTACCATGTAGTTAGATGTAGCTAACATTTAAAATGCTTGCAATCTGCATGCCTACGACAGGAGGAAAACTCGATGGAACGAAATCTTTCAACACAAATTATGGGCCGTTACTTCTCCCAACTTGGAAAAAAAGAGCTATCGTGCCAATGCAGGAAAAAAATATATGCAGAATATCGGTGCATTCTGGCCAATGCCCAGGACATCGGGAAACGCAATCCTCTGCTCAGTGCCTATGTGATGGCCGCCTGGTTCATTGCAATGAATCGGAAGAGTGGCCTTTCTCCGGAAGAAAACTACCAACTTTTGATGGACGGATTGCGCAGCAGCCGGATTTTCCGCATGACTATGGGAGATGCAGACCACTACCTTGATCCGAAACGCATTGAAAAACAAACGAAATGGGCGGAGAGTACGCAGAAACGCCGATACGAAGAAGACTGGGTGGTGAATCTGCTTCCCGGAAACGGCGAATATGACTTGGGGTATGATTATCTGGAATGCGGTATTTGCAAGCTCTGCCGAAGGGAAGGATGTCCTGAGCTTGCGAAATATCTTTGCAGACTGGACTTTATGTTTGCCGAAACCATGGGCCTCCATCTGGAACGCACCTCTACCCTGGCGGAAGGTGGAAATAAATGTGATTTTCGGTTCTCACGAAAAAAACAGAGCGATGCTGGGCCCATAAAGAAAACACCAGTGTAAGGATCCTTGCTTACATCGGCGGCTTCGCCTACCCGCTTACCCTAAGGATCCACTCAAAGATGCTTCCCCATGGGCCTCCGGATTTTCGTTTTCCAGGTAAGATGCAAGCGTTGCAGCCAGCACACAGCAGATTTGTTTTTGATATTCCGGGGTCCGCAGCAATGCCTCCTCCTCTGGATTGGAGAGAAATCCGCACTCTACCAGCACACCGGTGCAGTGAATATGCTTCATTAGATATATCCCTTCTGCCGGTTTGGAGGTTCGTCGTGATCCCGGGTTCAAATATTGTATCAACTGCTCTTGCAGCTGAGCGGCCAACGCATTGCTTCCTTTTGTTGCTGCATAGAACACCTGAGCGCCACGATACTTCCCTTCCGAAAACTGATTCTGATGAATGCTGACAAGAAGTGCATTTGCAGTTTCGTTCACCATCCGTACCCGTTCTTTTAAATCGGATATTTTTTTCTCTGCAATGGTGTTTCCTTGTGTGTATACCGATGTATCTGTTTGGCGGATCATCTTTGTTTCGTATCCCAGAAAGTGGAGCAGATTTTGCAGGCGCAGAGAAATATCCAGGTTGATTTTGCTTTCCAAAACACCGGTACAGGAGGATGCACCGCCGTCCTCTCCACCGTGTCCCGGATCAATCACAATGGTATTGGAACGATAGACAGGAATTGTTTCAGCCAAAGCTGTAACGGTCCGATCTGCGAGAGTTGCCAATCCGATAAAAAGTGAAATCACCAGAACATATGCGTATAAGCAGCGCTTTCTATAATTTTTCATGACAGCCATGTCCATCACCTCTCTTTATTCTATGGGCTTGGAACTGGCTTCATTCAGGAAACAGCATGTTGACAGTTCAATTTCTCTGTGGTATAACCATTATACTTTACAGGAGGAACTAGATATGGTACAGCGATTTGCAGTGTTTGTTACAACAGTTAATATGATTTATCGGTCGATTCAGCGGATCAAAACCAGAGAAATGACGGAACTAGGCCTGAAGGGCACCCATGTAATGTGTCTGTTTCATCTGAATCAATACCCGCAGGGTTTGACTGCGACGCAGCTTTCTTCTCTGTGCATGGAGGACAAGGCTGCGGTTTCCAGGGCCATCGCAAAGCTGAAAGAAGAAGGGCTTGTCACCTTGGAAGATTCCGGGGAAAAGCGTCGATATCGGGCCAGTATTCTCTTGACAGAGCGAGGACGCAATACAGCAGCGCAAATGATTGGATACATCGAGAATGCTGTAATGAAGGGCGGAGAGGGACTGACACAGGAGGAACGGGAAACTTTTTATCAGGTACTTCATAAAATTTCTCAAAATTTGAGTGATTACAGCATGGAGGAATCGCTATGAATGCAGAAAAAATTGCTAAGATTGCAGAAACGCAACGGGCCTATTTTCATACAGGAGCCACACTCCCCACAGCCGGCCGAATGCAGGCGTTACAGCGGTTAAAAAAGGTGATTCGCAGCCATGAAGCAGAAGTTTTTCTGGCGCTGCAAAAGGATCTCGGAAAGAGCCGGACCGAAAGCTATATGTGTGAGGTAGGGCTGACCTATAGTGAAATTTCCTATATGATCCGCCATCTTCAATCCTTTGCTTCCCCCAAAAAAGTCCCAACGCCCCTGTCTCAATTCTCATCCAAAAGCTATGTTCTTTCATGTCCATATGGTGTAACACTGATTATGAGCCCGTGGAACTATCCGTTTCTTTTGGCTCTGGAGCCGCTGGTGGATGCCATCGCCGCAGGAAATACCGCCGTTATCAAGCCCAGTGCCTATGCCCCATGCACTGGTGCCATCATTGAAAAAATTGTGCAGGAAGCTTTTGCGCCGGAATTTGTTACAGTGGTATTAGGAGGGCGGGAGGAGAATTCCTGCCTTCTGGATCAGCATTTTGATCATATCTTTTTCACCGGGAGCCAGGAAGTGGGAATGGAGGTCATGAGGAAAGCAGCAGAACATCTGACACCGGTTACTTTGGAATTGGGGGGGAAGAGTCCCTGCATTGTTGGAAAAACCGCCAATATCCCCCTGGCAGCAAAGCGGATCGTGTTTGGAAAATTCTTGAATTGCGGTCAGACCTGCGTGGCGCCGGATTATATTTATTGCCACGAATCGGTACATGATAAACTGATTGCAGAGTTAAAGAAACAAATCCGTCTGCAATTTGGCGCAGCACCCTTGGAAAATCCGAACTATGGTAAGATCATCAACAAAAAGCATTTTGATCGCATTTGCTCTCTTTTGGAACCCGATCTGTGCATCTATGGAGGAAAAGCAGATCTGACGCATCTGCGTCTGGAGCCCACCCTGATGGATGGCGTCACATGGCAGTCCCCTGTCATGCAGCAGGAAATCTTTGGTCCCGTTCTGCCTATCCTCACATACAAAAACCTTTCTGACGTAGTTGAAACCCTGCACCAAAAGCCCTATCCTTTGGCGCTGTACTTTTTCACCCAAGATCAGAAAGCAGCCCAGACTGTTTCCAGAATCTGCCGTTATGGCGGTGGCTGTATCAATGATGTGGTTGTTCACCTGGCCAGCAGCTACATGGGCTTTGGCGGCGTTGGTGCCAGCGGCATGGGTGCCTACCATGGCAAGGCAGGGTTTGATGCCTTTTCTCATCAAAAGAGTATTCTTGAAAAACGAACCTGGATTGACCTTCCCATGCGCTATCAGCCATACCACAAGCTGGAAGAAAAGCTTATACGAATGTTTTTAAAATAGAGAACAGCAAAAGGTGCTTTTTCCGGACCATCCGGCCGGAGAAAGCACCTTTTGCTGTTTTGTCAATGTTTAATTAGGGAATCATATCAGGGACAGAATCGAAGTTTTCTTCCTCCTGCTCCGGCAGGGTGCCGTTTTGCATCTGGGCCCATTGTTCCTTTGTAATCAAAATATTGCGGGGTTTGGAACCCATAAAGGGGCCTACAATTCCCTTTTCTTCCATCTCGTCTACAATTCTTGCTGCACGGGCATAACCCAGCTTCAGCCTTCTTTGAAGCATGGAGACGGATGCCTGACCTGTTTCAAGGACCACATCCACAGCGTTCGGCAGCAGCTCGTCACCGCCGTCTTCCTGACCGCCGAAGTCCATCCCTGAGTCGGAAGACTTATTTCCTTTGCCGCTTTGTTCCGCCTTTTTCTCGATCTCGTCCAGCACATCCTGGCTGTAGTCTGCTACATAGTGCTCCTTCACAAACTCTGCCACGGCCTCCACTTCGCCGTCACTTACGAAGCAGCCCTGTACTCGTTTGGGTTTCCCTTTTCCCAGCGGAGCATAAAGCATATCGCCTCGGCCCACAAGTTTTTCTGCGCCCTGGGTATCCAGGATAATCCGGGATTCCATGGCGGATGCAACCGCAAAGGCAATTCGGCTGGGAATATTGGCCTTCATAAGGCCGGTAATCACATCTGCAGAAGGACGCTGTGTTGCAATAATCAGGTGCATACCGGCCGCACGGCCCATCTGCGCAATGCGGCAGATAGACTCTTCCACCTCTTTAGCGGCTACCAGCATAAGGTCTGCCAGCTCGTCGATGATCACCACGATCTGGGGCAGCTTCTCCCCTTCCCCGCTACTCTCTACGATATGATTGAAGGATTCCAAATCTCGCACACCGGCGTCAGACATTGCCCGGTATCTGCGCATCATTTCCGTTACGGCCCATTGCAGGGAACCTGCTGCCTTTTTGGGATCGGTCACAACGGGGATCAGAAGGTGGGGAATGCCGTTATAAATGCCCAGTTCCACCATTTTGGGGTCGACCATGATGAGCTTTACATCTTCCGGCTTGGATTTGTAGAGGAGGGAAATAATAATGCTGTTCATACAGACGGATTTACCGGAACCGGTGGTACCTGCAATCAGCATATGAGGCAGTCTGGAAATGTCACCCACCACGCAAGATCCGCCGATATCCTTTCCAACTGCAAAGGAAGAGCGGGATTTGGCCTTGGAAAATGCGGGGGAATCAATTACCTCTCGCAAAGCGACTGTGGTTACCAGTTTGTTGGGAACCTCAATGCCGACCACGGCAATTTTATCCGGAATTGCAGAGATACGAACACCTACAGCGCCGAGTGCCAGTGCGATATCGTCTTGCAGAGCCGTTACCTTGGCAAGGCGAACCCCCTGGGCCAGCTCCACTTCGTAGCGTGTGACGGAGGGCCCCCGGGTCACATTG
>JARIBV010000031.1 GCA_029257335.1 Faecousia sp. | reverse complement strand
CCAGTTGGTGGGAATGACCCTTTTGCATCTTTGGAAAATGAGCTGTTTTTTCGGCATAAAAAAACGCGAAACACCTTGATGCTCTAAGGCTTTTTGCCTTTGCATCAAAAGTGTTTCGCTTTTCTGGCGGAGAAGGAGGGATTTGAACCCTCGATACCCTTTTGGGGTATACACGATTTCCAATCGTGCGCGCTCGGCCAGCTACGCGACTTCTCCATTTCGTTGTCCCCAAGATTCTGGCTTAGAAGAATCCCGGAGGCCGATCTTGCGTGTTTCTCACTCGCAACCGGCTCGTTTATAATACAACAACATCTTCAAAATGTCAAGCACTTTTTTCAAATTTTTTCGATTATTTTTTCTTGAGGCAAAAATCAGGGATTTGACACAACTCGATGACATAGCGGGCAGTGTTTTCTATAGAATAGAATCAGAAGGTGATGACTATGATTTATGACTCCCACGATTTGCTGTCCCACCCTGTTCCACTCATAACCGAAGTGGTCCCCCCTTCTCCCCCGGTCCGTAAAAAAACTGCCGTTGGCTGGGTCCAAATTGTACAATGGCAGGTTCTGTTTGCCGTGCTTTTAGGCAGTCTGGTATTTTCTCTCAGGTACTGGTGGCCCCGAGGATATGAATCTGCTAAAGCACAATTTGTTTGTCAGGAACTGGGGCCCATCCAGAAGGCCGTACACACCTTGGCAGGACAGATTCTCAGCGGGCAGTCCGTGCCAGACGCACTGGCTACATTTTGCAGTACCGTTCTGGAAGGGATTGGACCTGATGATGAAATTCCATCTTAGTCCCTGGGTCCCTGCCGCGCTGAGTGTTGCCTATCATTTTTTCCCCACCGGTGCGTTTTTTCCCTTTTTGATTGCCACTTCCGTACATGAACTTGGACATGTTGCCGCTATCATTCTTGCAGGCGGAACGATACAAAGCATGAAACTCTCTATGCAAGGTGCTGTATTGGAAACCCGAGGTCTTTCCGATTTACAGGAGGCCGCCTGCGCTATCGCAGGTCCCCTATCCAGTTTCAGTCTTGTTTTGTACCGCAGGTCTTGTCCGTGGCTGGCTTTCTGGGGATTGGTACAGAGCCTTTTTAACTTCTTTCCTCTGTACCCTTTGGACGGAGGCAGAGCTTTGGCCTGTATCCTTCCTTCTGTGCCGTTTCACAACCCCGTCTGGGCAAAAGCACTGGCCTTTACCCTCTGGGGGCTGGCTGTGATGATTGCAATTCTGTGATTACCCCCACGCCTCATCCTGATTACGGCATTGCATATTGCTGTTCCGGACTCTCTTTCATGGAAGGTACAGCACGACCGGATGATAGCGCTCCCCATTGCTTGACAAAACTTTCCGAATTTGATACACTAAATAGTAGCTATGGATTTTTGTCATTTTAAATCCATCATACTTATACCGAGAGGAGCAGCGTTATGATCTGTAAGAAATGCGGCAACTATACGCAGGGTGAACCAAAATTTTGTCCTTTTTGCGGAACGCCCAATGAAAACAACACGGAAGCCAATTCCGACAGTCAGCAGCAGTATCATTATGACGCCCAGCAAAATGCAGGGGGCTTTCCACCGTTTTCCGGCGGAGGCTACAGTGCCCCGATCCCATCGCGCAGCATCCCGCTTTGCATCATTTTATCCTTCCTGACCTGCGGCTTCTATACCTTGTATTGGCTGTATTGTGTGGTCAATGATCTAAAGGCCGCCAGCAATTCTCCCACTGAGCCGGACGGAGGTACCGTTCTCCTTCTGAGCATTGTGACATGCGGCATTTATGAGCTGATTTGGTTCTACAAAGCCGGCGAGCAGGTAAGTAAAATCAAATACAACGCCGGAAGAGGCGCCTCCTCTGATGGCTGGCTCTACCTACTGCTGGCAATCTTCTCCAGCGGATTGGTTCCTCTTGCACTGATTCAGAACGAGCTGAATCAGGTAAGCACCCGTTAAGTCTTGCGGCGGCGTTTGTATCGAGTCCTGCTTCTTGGGGCAGGACTCCTTTCAGCAGGCGTTGCATATGCCCTGCTGTGTTCATGGCTTGGATTTGGTATTCCCTGCCCGTTTCGTTTGGTAACGGGCCTGCAATGTCCGGGCTGCGGCGTAAGCAGAATGTGTATCGCCATCCTGCATCTGGATTTTTCCGGTGCATGGCAGGCAAACCCTGCGGTTTTCTCCCTGCTTCCTCTGGGACTTGCTGTGGCCGGGGATATCATCCTGCGCTATATCAAATGCGGTGTATTTCAACCAAAAGGCTGGTCCAGAGCCGCCATATGGGGGATGATTGCAGTACTGTTAATATTTGGTATCTGCCGCAATCTTCCGATCTTTGCAGAAAATTGAGGTTACCCAGAAATGAGCATAGCAAAAACAGAGAATTTGATTTTTGATGTAGACGGAACCCTTTGGAACTCCGTTCCTTTGGTGGCAAAGGGCTGGAATTTGGCTTTGACCGAATTAGGTCTGGCGCCCAACTGCACCGTAGAAAACATTCAGCCATACTTTGGAAAAACCATGACACAGATTGCCGACGGGGTCCTCTCCCAAATCGATCTCCCGGAGCGATACCGCTGCATGGAGCGGCTGATGGCCTGGGAACATCAGGTGATGGCAGCCGATCCCTGCCGCATCTTCTACCCCGGCGTAAAGGAAACCCTGGAAACACTTTCCAAAAGCTACCATCTCTTCATTGTGAGCAACTGTCAGAAGGGATATATTGAGCTTCTTTTGGAGAAAGGTTCCCTGGCGCATCTGATCCATGACCACACATGCTTCGGAGAAACAGGCACCTGCAAGGCCCAGAGCATCCTGACGCTCATGGAGCGCAACGGAATTCAAGATGCCTGCTACATCGGAGACACCCAGGCAGATATGGAGGCCGCCCGGGAAGCCGGGATTCCCTTTGTTTGGGCCAGCTATGGGTTTGGCACGCCTGAGACCTTTCAGGAAAAGATCCTCTGCTTTTCCCAGCTTACTACCCTATTCCCCGGGAAATAAGGCGGTGGCTTCTGGGTTTATGGAGCCCCTATAGATAAAATGGAACGAATGACGCAAAAAGTGCTTGCTGTCTGTTTTAGACAACAAGCACTTTTCTTTACGCCTCCGGCCGAAGCTCTCCTTTGCTGAGATAAAATCTACGGTCTGCCATTTCCGCAATGTCGGCATCATGGGTCACCACAATCACCAGCTTTCCATAATCATGGGCCAAACGGAGCAGACATTTCATCACTTCCACGGCGTTGTCATCGTCCAGATTTCCGGTCGGTTCATCTGCCACGATCAATCGGCGGTTGCCGGCCAGGCACCGGGCAATGCCCACCCGCTGCTGTTCACCGCCGGACATATTGGCCGGAAGGCGGTTGTGCAGTTCGGCTCCAAGTCCCACGGAAACAAGCAGTTGCGCCGCCTCTACCTTCGCCTGCTTCAGATCCATTCCTGCCAGCTGCATGGGATAGCATACATTTTCCAAGGCAGTCCGAGTGGGAAACAGCAGGTAGGACTGGGCAATCAGGCCCACATCGTTGCGCCGATAGGCGTCCAGCCCGCTTTTGGTCAGGAGACTTCCGTCCCAGACAATGGAGCCGCCGGTGGGCACATCCATGCCTGCCAGCAGATGCAGCAGGGTGCTCTTCCCCGCACCGGAACGGCCTCGTATGGTGCTGAGAACCCCGCTTTCAAACCTTACACTGACACCGTTCAGAACATCCCGCTCCGATTTGGGATAGTGATAACGAACCTCATTTAGAATCAGCTCTGCCATTTTGGATACCCCTTTCTAATCGCCTTTGGATTTCTGATACAGCTGCACCAGGCTTCCACGCAGAGAAACAGCCAGCACCAGCAACGAAATCACCACACACAGGCACAACTCAACCACAAGCAGCTGACCTGCCAGTGCAATTTCCCCTTTGATCCCATACAGGACGCCCATTGCAACGGCTGCCGGAGCCGCTGTCAGAAGAATCTGACCAATCAGAATCAGCCATTCGGAAAGCAGCACTTTCTTTTTGCTTTCTCCGAAAACAAGCCGAATCAGCAACTCACTCTTTCTTCCCATACTGTCAAAAATCGTCACGACCACGGTGCCCAGCAAAATGGACAGCAAAATGGGAGGCTGCAAGGTTTCCATGGTCTGCACCCGGCGCTCCAGCATGACCACAGAGTTTTCAAGTTCTCTTGTGGTACCGTACAGAGAATACGAGCCCAGTGCGTTCATCGTCTCCAGAAGCTTCGTCTGAAAGCCGAGATAGTCCCGGTTATATTCTTTTTTAAGGGCAAAGGAGTAGTAGGTCCATGCCTGCCACTGCTGCCGCATTGCGGTGTTGTATAGAATCCCGTCATACTCAAAGAAACAGGGCTCCGGTACAAGCACGGCCCCGGTAGGTGCAGTGGTTCCCTGGAAGGAGTAGATACCGGCCACTTCAAAATCCACATAGGCAGCCTGCTCCGGGTCCAGCTGATATTCTGCCAGGCACCCGGCAATGGTGACGGTTTCCCCCGGTTCCAAGCCGAAATCCTCCGCCAAGCTCTTCTCCATCAGGCAGATGCGCCGCCCTTCTTCCGCAAAATCTGCCGCACTATAACCGGCGCCCCACTCTGCCTCTAAATTATGACGAGCGATAAATTCTTCTATGCCGCTTACGGCACTGACCCAGGAAAAGGTAAGTAGGCCCTTCCCGGATAATGCCACGGGACAATCCATGCTGCGGCTGATGGCAGTGCTTTCCGGTGCTGCTTCGATTGCCTTATCAATCACCGGAGATACTTTTAGCGTGCTGGACCCGTGGGGGCCGGGCAGAATCCGATAGACCACCTCTGTATTTGCGTAGAGATCCTCCACTGCCTGTTTATTCTGGGTAATTCCGGCTTCCAGGAAAACAGCCAATCCCGTTCCCACAAGAAACAGCAGGGCCAGCAACATTGGAAAAAGCGGACGTCTTTTGATTCGCTTGACTACCATTTTCTTCACCTCCGTTTACCATGTCAGGACAGAAGATCTACAAGGCTTTTCCGCTGCACCAGTGCTGCCATCAGGCGCAGCACTCCATAAGCGGCCAGAAGCACCAGCACCGCAACTCCAATCAAAAGCAGCAGCATTATGCTGTTTTCCGGAACCTGCCCCGGTGCAAAGGTCTGTGCTTCCACACGCAGCTTTGTGCTATAGACAATCCAACAAACCGCGAGAGAAATCGGTGCCGCTGTAACAGCCGCCACAAGGAACGGAACGGTAAAGCTTCGTTTTGCCTCTCTGCGATTGGCTCCAAGGACCCTGCGCAGGGCAAATTCTTTCTGATACAGCACCATAATCAGCATGGAAAAAATCAGGATGACCACAACCAGTGCAATCCCCACCCCAAGAAGGGTCAGGCCCTGCCGGGTTTCCATATCTGTATAGATTCCCTTGACAGAGTCCCAATCCGATTCGGAAACCCGCAGTGCATATCCCTGTTCCATCAGGGGCGTTTCCACATCATTCAAAAAGTCTTCATAGTCCGCACCGGCGATACGAACGGACAGCGTATACGGGCGTGCTCCTTCCAAGGATCTTTGCTCTGTCTCAAACGGGATGAATACATCATTGTATGAATAGGTATAAGCATCTTCCATCATACTGCGTTCCATAAAGCTGTAAAGACCAACGATTTCATATTCTCGACTGTCCCCGTAAGGGAGCAAGCCATCTGCTGCCGTGAACGGAACACCGCTTTCTATTCCAACCGTTTCCGCCTTAATAGATTGACCTGATGTATAACACTCCCCTGCCAGAGCCAAAGAGATATGATCTCCAACCGTCAGACCGTTTTTTGCAGCCAGCTTTTCACTCATAACACATACCGGCTTTCCGTAGTCCTCCGGGCGAAGTCCTCTCCCCTCCGTATAGAACATCTTCTCGTCTATCACCGGAAAAAGCGTATCCATATTATGGGTTCGGATTGCCGTAAACATATGCTCCGTCTCATTCATCAAAGCAGCATATTCATCCAGTCCCTGCTGCTCCAGATGCTCTTGCACCCATGCATTCAAGGCTTCCCCGGTCAAATCTTTGGGAACCGGAGTTAACCCGGTACTAAACAGAATCCGATCGTATTGCGCTTCCTGGGGGAAGATTTCCCATGGATGGTCATACCACACATTGATTTGATCCGGAAACACCATAGTGCGTTTGTCATGTCCATAAAAGCCAATGGCAAGATACCGTTCCCCACTTTTGGGAGCTTCCAGCTTGGAGTCCAATGTCCGCATCGTCTGCATTAGAACGATGCCTTCGCAGGCTTCCAAATCAGGGAATCCTGCATAAATCTGATCGACCCGAAATTCTGCAACATCTGTAGCATACAGACCGTTGGTATCGTATTTTACCTCTCCTTCAATCGTTCCTACAAAAATGTAGCAGGAAGCCAAATCAAAGTCGAGGTGAAGATCTGCCGCACGCTGCAAGTCATTTGCTTTCGCAGAAAGCGTCACACGGCGGTCAATCTGAGAAACATAGGGTGTTTCTTCCAGAATCGAAAGAGCTTCATTCGGCAGGGCATCCAGGCTTGGGGTCTTAGAATAAGTAGACTCTATGGTAGCGCAATAACTATAATACTCCCGTGCATAGTCCAGTCCCAAAGAATCCATGGAGTATTGCAGAGACAACAGCAAAGATGCCGTCAGCGCCAGTGCCAGAAGCAGACACAGCAACACAATTTTAATTGGACGGCGAGACAAAATTTTCAGTTCCATAAGCACCCTCCGTTTGTACTACTTCGTTTCAGGGCGTGTTTCCTTCCCCGTGATGGTACAAAAAAGCGGAGCTACGAACCAACATCGCTCCGCTTTACGCAATCATAACAGAACCGATTTCACATCCCTCCTGCCAGATTTCGACTATGTTTTTGTTTTACATTTGTAGGTATAATGTATCGCACAGTTTCAATTTAGTCAAGTGTTATAATATCCAAAAGCGCACAATACAATCTGTATAAAAAGGCAACGCAAGACAGATGTGTCATATACTTCCCACAAAATATATTTGCAAGCACAGCAAGAGTTTGTTATAATATAAGGACCACTTCATGATCCGCAGGGTGAAACAAAACTTTTTCCATGCCGGTTACGCAATCATTAGGGGGCCAATATGAATCAGCAAAACAATGGAACCAAGCTCCTGCATGAGCTCATTACCACTTATCATTTCAGTACCAATACGCTTTCCAGATATTTACAGATTCCCATAAGCCAGGTAGAGCGTCTATCCCAGGGGGATTCCGGCTTTTTACCCGAAGATCCGGCTGCCCGCTTCAAGGTGTTCAGCAAGATTTTATTTCTCCACGCAAGCGCCGCTGATGATAAGGACTTGAAATTATGTGCATTTTTAAAAGTTCTGATTTCATATCACGGTCTGTCCTTAGAGACGATCGCAAAAATGGCCGGCGTAGAGGTCCATGCGCTTCACGACCTTCTCTCCTCTCCCCCAAAGCCCGTATCTGAGGAAGTAAAATATAAAGTGGCTGTTACCGTTATGGCTCTTCGCTTTTTTCTGAAAGATTGCGAGCCTGTACCATAGCTTTTGACATCAGCCTCCGTCTGCCCGGAATTCTTTTCTATGAAAATCCAGGACTGCCCATTTTGACGGCAGTCCTGGATTTTTCATACTGCCCCTGGCAGTCTCCTATATGCTTACAATCGTAGCTCCGAAGGGCGACAGCGCAAGCTTTGCCATTTTGAAGCATTGCAGGCCAAAGGGAATGCCGATGATGGTACAGCACAGCAAAATCCCGTTCAGCAGGGCCGTAAGTGCCAACGGAATGCCGCTGATGAACATCCAAAACACATTGGCGATAAAAGAAATTGTGCTGCCGCCGTATTGCACTTCCCTCCCAAAGGGGCAAAAAGCCAAAGAAGCCAGTTTGAAGCATTGCCTGCCGATGGGGATTCCGATAATGGTAATGCACCACAGAATCCCTGCAAGCACCCAGGAAAGGCCCTGCCACAGTCCGCAGCACAGGAACCAGATGATATTTCCTAAGCATCCCATTTATTTCACCTCCCGTTTTACTCTATGTATGGCCTGTGTTTTTTGCACGCAGGCACTGATTATTTTTATTATAACACATGCTGCAACCATGCACAAAGTGAATGCGCAATCCAGACAGAATCGGCGGTACAAAGGCAACTATTATGGAGCGGTGCAGGTTCGCACTTCCCTTTCTGTGCGCACAAATGTCCCGGATACTCTTCATTAGATTACTGCTGTCAGCTGACCAAAATATTTCTCTTTCTCCCAAAGGACTGTCTGCACTCCATAATTTCCTGCCCCACCAATCCATATAAATGCTTGCTTCTGATTGGCTTGATAAAATCATTGTGGCTTTCCCATTGAGATCGCAGTGGTGGGAATGCTGTTTTAGCAGAAGAAAGTCCTGTCTTTATTGAATAAATTTAAAATTAAATTTGGAGTTAAATATATTTTTATGCAATCATAAACACGACATACAGAGGACATTGCTCAAATCCTGGGCATTGGACGAACCTCTGCTTATATTCTCGTGAAGGAAGGTCACTTTAAAATCGTGCGAATTGGCAACGCCATACGGATTTCCAAGCGGTCATTTGA
>JARIBV010000069.1 GCA_029257335.1 Faecousia sp. | reverse complement strand
ACCATTCTGGATGCCATGTGCTATGCCCTCTACGGAAAATCCAGCGGCGGTCTGCGTGGGGATATGAGCGTTATGCGCTGCAAGCTGGCGCAAAAGAAGGATGAAACCCTGGTGGAGTTTATCTTTGACTGCAAACAGCGGCGCTACAAATTCACCCGTTCTTTAAAGTACGGAAACAAAAATCTCAATGACAGGCACAACTGTCTGGTACTGGAGGACGGAGTCTTTGTCCCCATCTTTGAAAATCCCAAGCAGACTGTGGTCAATCAAAAGGCTCAGGAGCTTTTGGGGCTTACTTATGAGCAGTTTCGTCAGGTCATTGTCCTTCCCCAGGGAAAGTTTGAAACGCTTCTGGTTTCCAACTCCGAGGAAAAGGAAAAAATCTTGGTGAGCCTTTTTCGGGCAGGCCGTTGGGACGCACTCACCAAGCGGCTGCTGGCCAAAGTCAACGACAGAGATGCCGCCTTAAAACAGGAGTACCGGGGCATTTTCTCCAAGTTAAGCGAGTATCGATGTGAAACCCTGGAAGAACTATCCAATGCGCTTTCCCAGCTGAAAGATTCTTTGTCTGCCTTAGAAGACAGTCATAGTGCAGCGACAAAACAACTGAAAACCGCAGAAGCGGCCTACGAAAAAGGTCTGCTGGATAACCAGAAATTCCTCACCCTGAAAGACATGGAAAACCAGCTGGAAACCTGCAAAAAACTGCTTCCCCATTATGAAGAGGAGGAACAGCAGCTTGCCGCTTCCCGCAGGGCGGAAACCATTGCCCCCAAGCATGAAGCCCTTTCCGATGCACTGGCAGAAGAAGCCCAGGCAATCAGGCAGCTTTCTCTCCAAGAAACTGCTGTTTCTGCTGCCGAAACTGCCGCCAAAAATGCTGATATTGCCGCAAACGCTCATGAACAACAGCGAAGTGCCTACGAAGAAAATCAGCGTCAACTCACTCTGTTGATAAGCGCCCGTCCCCTCTATCAGACTCTGGAAGAAAAAAAGCGAGAGGTTGCGGCCAAAGCTGCCCACCAGGATGCGGCCCGGAAAACCCTCTCCAAAGCGCAGGAAAATCTGCAGGTTGGAAAACGAAAGTATGAGCAGGCAGAAAAAGTTCGGGAAGAGCTGGATCGGGAATATCGAAGCGCCCACTCTATCTATTTGGAGAGCATCGGAAGTACCTTGGCCCGGCAGCTGCGGCCCGGAATTGCCTGCCCCGTCTGCGGCAGTACCGAGCATCCCTGCCCGGCGGAACCGCACTCTGCCCATATTTCCGAAGCTCAGCTGGATGCGCTGGACAAAAAATTAAACGATGCTGGAAAAGCGGTACGAACGGCTATGAAGAACCTGGATGTTCTGGATGCAGAAAATAGTGCCGCCCGGGAGGCAGCGCACAATGCATCTCAGGCAGCTGCCGTGGCAGAAGGCAGCTACGAAGAAGCTCGTTCCCACCGAATTGCCGGCATCGAAACCACCAATGATTTAGAAAAAGCAGTAACGAAACTGGAACAGGAAATCCGCCGCTTTGAAACCGAAGATGCCTCCATGGTACAGGCAAAAACCACTGCCGCCAGCAATCTTCTGGTTGCTTCTGCAAAAAAAGAGGAGGCTCTGAAAAAGCGAGACATCACCCGGCATGTCCGCGAAGAAAAAGAGCAGATCTGGCAGGAAGCTTTGAAGCAGGCTGGTTTTGAAAGCGAAGCGTATTTTAACGCAGTCTATATAGCCCCGGAGGAATTCGCCTCCCGTCAAAAAGAACTGCAAGCCTTTCATACCAGACTGAGCAGTGCACAGCTTTCCTATGACACACAGAAAAACACCATGCAAAATCAAACCCCGCCGGACCTTCCCGGCTTAACAACTGCATTGGCGCAGGCAAAGAAAAGCGCAGAGTCTCTGGCCGGTCAGATCCTTTTGCAGGAAAACCAAATGCAAATCATGTCCCGGGATTTGGAATCCCTGACACGGCGATTCCACACCTACACCGAAGATCGAAAAAAGACGGACCTGGATCTGGAATTTGCCCGCCGTCTTGGCGGAAGCTCCGGACTCAGTCTCCAGCGTTATATTCTGGGCGTCATGCTGAACACCATTACAAATGCCGCCAACCATTTATTGCAAAATGTCTATGGCGGGCGCTTTCAACTCTATCGCACGGATGAAATTTCCGGCAGAAGCCACAAAGGCGGTCTGGAGCTGGAGGTGCTGGACCAAAATAATCACGAGCGGAGAAGCGTCACTACATTGTCCGGCGGTGAAAAATTCCTGGTAGCTCTGAGTCTCGCCATTGGTCTTTCCACCGTTGTGCAGGCCCAGGGAGACGGCATTCGTCTGGAGGCCATGTTCATTGACGAAGGATTCGGCTCTCTGGACCGGGATTCCATTCTGGATGCCCTGGATATTTTTCAGAGCATCCAGAAAAGCACCGGGGTAATTGGCATTATCTCCCATGTGGAGCAGTTGGCGGATACCATTCCCTCAAAACTGGTGATTACCAAGTCGCCTCAGGGCAGCAACTGCACCATGCATCTGTAAATAAGAAAAGGGCGGTATCCCGCAAACTCTCCGGGATACCGCCAAAAAAGGTGTGCCTAAGCGCTGCTCAGGCACACCTTCTTCATACTTTACACTTTTATAGATCAAGCCTCGTCCTTGTTGGCATCCGCAATGATCTTTGCCTGATTGGCCTTGGGAACCTCTTCATACCGCTCAAACTTCATGGTGAAGGAGCCTCGTGCCTGGGTCATGGCCCGCAGGTCAATGGCATAGGTGCCCATTTCAGCCATGGGAACCTCGGCTTCTACCACGGTGTTGCCCTCGTTATCGGGGTTCATGCCCATCACACGGCCACGACGCTTGTTCAGATCGCCAATGACATCACCCATGTAGCTGTCAGGAATGGTGACTGCCAAGGCGCCAATGGGTTCCAGCAAGGTGGGGTTGGCGTTGGGCATGGCTTCTTTGAAGGCCAGGATTGCTGCCATCTTAAAGGCCATTTCGTTGGAGTCAACAGGGTGATAGGAGCCATCATACAGCGTTGCCTTCAGATTGACCATGGGATAACCGGCCAGAGGACCCTTCTGAACCGCTTCCTGCACACCTTTTTCCACGGCGGGATAGAAGTTGCGAGGCACGCTTCCACCGAAGACTTCCTCTGCAAAAATCAGCTCATCCTGCTCCTCCTGGGGTTCAAAGCGGATCCACACATCACCAAACTGGCCGGAACCGCCGGTCTGCTTCTTGTGACGGCCGTGTGCCTCCACCTTCTTCTTGATACGCTCACGATATGCAACCTTTGTGGGGCTCAGAACCGCATCCACACCAAACCGGCTCTTCAGCTTGGAAACCAGCACATCCAGGTGCTGATCGCCGGCGCCGGAAAGAACCATCTGCTTCGTTTCGGGGTTCATCGCAATGGTAAAGGAGGGATCTTCCTCATTCAGACGGTTCAGGCCTGCACCCACCTTGTCATCCTGCCCCTTGATCTTAGGCGAAATGGCCATTGAGTAGCAGGGCTCGGCATAGGGGATCCCCTTCAGAGAGACCACCTTACGGGGATCACACAGGGTATCACCGGTTTTGACCTTATCCATCTTACCAATGGCACCGATGTCGCCGCAGGTCAGCTCCTTCACCTCGGTATTCTTCTTGCCGCACATGGTATACATACGGCCCAGCTTCTCCGTCTCGCCGGTACGGGCGTTGACCAGAACCGTATCGGAGGTAATCGTGCCGGAAAGGACCTTGACAAAGGAGTATTTTCCGTACTGATCGGACACGGTCTTAAATACAAACGCAGAAGGAACGCCGCCGGGAGACACCACAAATTCCTCCGTCTTGCCGTCTGCGGTAGTGGCCTTGTGGTAGTTGCCCTCAACAGGGTTGGGAAGCAGATCCACGATATGGTCCATGAGCATGAGGCTGCCCAGACAGGTCACACCGGAACCGCACAGCACAGGGAACATGGACAGCTCCTCAACACCCTGGTGCAAGCCCTTAATCATCTCGGCGTATGTAAAGTCCTCATCATTGAAGAACCGATCCATGAGCTCCTCACTGGTTTCAGCCACGGACTCTTTCAGTGCGCCATTGAATTCCTCAATGACCGCCACTTTGTCCTCCGGGATCTCAATTTCCACACGCTTTTGATTCTGCATTTCATAGGCCCGCTTATTCAGCACATCGATGATGCCGGTGACCTTCTTCTGTGCGTCCCAGATTGGAACCACAACAGGTGCAATCTTGTTGCCATAGCGCTCACGCAGAGCTTCAAAGGTGGCATTATAATCGCTGTTGTCCTCATCCACCTTGGAAATATAGACAAATCGAGGCATATTACGCTCTTCGCAATACTTCCATGCCTTCTCAAATCCAACGGTAATCCCGTCCTTGGCAGAGCATACCAGAATTGCAGCATCCGCTGCGCGCAGAGCCTCTGCAACGGCACCGGAGAAATCGAAACCGCCGGGGGTATCCAGCAGATTGATCTTGGTATTATGGTATTCCAGGGGAACCACTGCGGTAGAAATGGAGATGTTGCGACGAATCTCTTCCGGATCATAGTCGCATACGGTATTCCCGTCGGCGTTCTTTCCCATTCGGTCAATGGCGCCAGTCATGTAAAGTAAGCTCTCTGCCAGCGCAGTCTTGCCGCTGCCGCTGTGGCCGAGAAGACAAATATTACGAATTGCATTTGCTGTGTACATGATCAATCATTCTCCTTTCAGAAAGGCGATCGCCTTCCTCTTCTTGCAGTTTGGTATCGTACCGCAATGAGGACATTATACACGAAAGACTTTAAAATTTCAATGCCTTTTTAAACATTTTTGACAAAGAATAAAAATTACAGCTAAAGATATCATGGATTATCAACTTTAAATTGTTGAATATGCACTTTTTCTTGATAAAACATTATCTTTTCCCTCTGTTTTTACAAAAAACAATTTTTCATAAATTTTGACTTCTATTGCAAATGGTACTGATTTTTCGTATAATAGAGAAAAATTTTAAAAAGGAGAATGCAAAATGTCCTTTTGTACCATCAGCGAGGAAGCTCTTCCGTCGTCTGAATCAGTGAAATCTTTTTTTGATTCCCTGACCCTTTCCAAGATTCTTCCTCCGGTTATCATTCTTTTGGTCGGCCTCATCATTGTAAAATTTTTGCTCCGCTTTTTCGACAAAGCCCTGACCCGCTCCAAGCTGCAAAAAACTGCCCATGCCATGGTTCGGGCTTCCATGCGGATCCTGTTATATACCATTTTGATTTTGATTGTGGCCAGCAAACTTGGCGTTGATGTATCCAGTCTGGTGGCAATTTTAAGCATTATCTCTCTGGCACTTTCCCTGGCTGTTCAGGGTGCCCTGACCAACATCATCGGCGGTATTACCCTGCTCACCACCAATCCCTTTGTGGTGGGTGACTATGTGCAGATTGGAACTACCGGCGGCACCGTGCAGGAAGTCGGCCTCAACTACACCAAGCTTTTGACCCCTGACAGCAAAATCATCTCCATCCCCAACTCCATTGCCTCCGCTGCGGAAATCACCAACTTTTCCTCTGCCGGCACCCGGCGTGTGGAGGTTTCCATTGCCCTGTCCTATGAAGCCGATCCGGAAACCGTCATTTCCGCTCTGCTCCAAGCTGCCCAGGACCCCACGACTTTAAAAGATCCCGCTCCCTTTGCCGGAATCGAAACCTACGGCGATACCAAAATCACCTATGTCCTTCGATTCTGGACCACTACCGACGACTACTGGCCGGCTTATTACCGGGCCAACGAAGCCGTTGCAATGGAGTTAAAGCGCATCGGCACCAACCTTGCCCATCCTCATATCAATATATGCATGGATAAATAATTTTATGGCGAGGGCAACCTCGGTCCCATATTTCCGTCTTGATTTATGAAAGGAACGGAGGGTCATTACCTGTGGATGACGAGCTCATTATTGACCTGTTTTGGAATCGCTCCGAAGCGGCCATTTCCGAAACCGAGAGAAAATACGGCGCTTACTGCCGATCCATTGCCTATGGCATCCTGAACGACCGCCTGGACACGGAAGAATGTGTCAATGACACCTGGCTCCGGGCCTGGGATGCAATCCCGCCCCAAAGGCCGGGAAAGCTTTCCGCTTTTCTGGGTCGCATCACCAGGAATCTTTCCCTGGATCGTTATGACTATAAGCATGCCGCAAAACGCTCCCACCCTATGGATCAGCTTCTGTCCGAACTGGACGAGTGTATCCCCGATCAGCGGGATGACTACGCCCAAAGAGAGCTTACGGATGTCCTGAACCGGTTTTTGCGTTCATTGGATTCGGATAGGCGGAATCTGTTTTTACGCAGATACTGGTACTGTGAATCCATTGAGGCCCTGGCAAAGCGCTATGGTCTCAGTCAAAGCGCCGTGAAGTCCAGCTTATTCCGGGTGCGAAATAAGCTCAAAGCCTATTTGGAAAAAGAAGGTGTTGGCATTGAATAACCACGACCTGTTTCGAGCCCTGGGAGAGATTGACGAAGCACTCTTGGAGGACTGCGCAGAGCTCCTGCCCAAAAAGAAGCCCGTCCCCTGCGGTCGTTATGTAACCGTGGCCGTTGCTGCCTGCCTTTGTGTTGTTGCGTTGTTTCTCTCCCCCCTGCTTTTATCCCATGGTACAACCCATGACGCCGCAGGCCCCAATGAAGCGGTATCCGCCGCCCCCCGCTCCGAAGAAACGGAGAAGCCTCGCGATGAGGCAGGGAGCCAATCCCCTACCCTTGCAGGCGGCCCGGAAATTTCCGGGGATGCAGCAACGCCCGGCGCCGTGTCCCCTCAGGCCATTGACGGTGCAGGTACTCCCCCCAGCGAAAGCCGCTCCATGCCCTCCGATTTTGAATTCACCCTCACCTGGGGCGACGATGTGTACAGAAGCGCAGACCTTTCTCCGGAGCTTCTCCGCCATGCATGGAATCTTCTGTCTGGCCTGTCAGCCTCTTCTTCGGAGCTCCAAGGCGAGATTCGGCTTACGCTCACCGCCAACAATGAAACGGGATTTATTGCTGCGAAGGAAACCGTTTCCAGCAAGGAGTTTCTTACCTGCAAAGAGATCAAAACCCTCTTCGACTCCAATCATATCCCTCCTCAAAGCATCCGTTAACGGACCCGGAGCGACAAAACCGACCTGCTTGCATGGTACAGCAGGTCGGTTTTTGCATCTATTTCCCTTGACAGCATTTTAGAATCACGGTAAAATAGTGGTAGTTCTTATTTATTTGCATCATTCCGCTTGAAAAGGAGCTGTTTCTATGTCATCACTTATGTGGGAATTGGACTCTATCGCTCGATGTGCTACCCAGTATCGCACAGAGATGCTGGCTCCTCTAGGGCTCAAGTCCTGTCATGCCAGTTACCTGCTGCATATCTGCGCCGATCCCGGCATCTGTCAGGAACAGTTGGCCCAAAGAATCTTCTTTAACAAAAGCAGTGTGGCCCGTCAGCTGGCTGCTCTGGAGGAGGCTGGTTTTATCCGCCGGTGCACCTGCAGTGCAGACCGCCGTGTCACCCGTGTATATCCCACAGAAAAAGCCATTGAGGCCCTGCCCCAGATCCAGAAAGTCTTGGCAGACTGGGAAGCCATTGTCACCGCAGATTTCACCCCGGAGACACTGGAATGCGCCATGGCTGTTTTGAGAAAGCTGAAAGAGCGGGCTGCCCATCAGGTGCAGGAGGAGTAAACCGGTTTCATCCCCACTGGGGTCAGGCTGAGAAGCAGCCTGACCCCTCTTTTTTATGAGTATCTGCGGATTCTCTTTTCCGCCCCTTAGTGGAACGTGTCAACGCTATAATCCTTATAGTGGAACCCAAACCAATGTCCCGGCACATCTCCCGGAAACCGGGGCGCTTCAAGGGTTCTGATTTTTCCATCCACCACGATATCCGGCCGTGTCTTTTGTACCTGCTCCAACAGCATCCGCTTCAGCTCTTCAAACTGTTCCGCATATCCGGGCTCTTTTGAAAGGTCACATCGCTCCATGGGGTCCTTATTCGTGTCAAACAGCAAATAGTGATCGCCCCTTGCGCAGTAGATCAGCTTTATCCGATCCTTCATCACGCAGAAATTGGCATCCAAGCTATTGCCGTAGAACACCCGCTCTCTGATTGGTTCCAGAAGATTGGCCCCGTTGCCTACAGGGGCTGCAACGCCTGCCATGGCCAGAATGGTGGGGTAAAGATCGTTGATCTCCGTCAGGGTATCTATCTTGATATTTCTTCGGACATTGTACTTCTTGGGCGGCACAATCAGCAGCGGCACATGGGCCGATCCCTCAAAAAACATATTTTTCTGAGACATGTGGTGATCGCCCAGCATTTCGCCGTGGTCGGAGGTAAACACCAGCCAGGTATTTTCAAACAGGCCATTTTCACGCAGGCAGCCAAAAAGCCTGCCCAGAGAATAGTCCATCTGCGTAATCATGGCATAGTAGGCCTTTTTGCTGGCTTTGATCTGTTCCACTGTGAAATAGCGCATATTGGTGTTTTCATAGCTTCCCGCCAGAAACCCCTGGGGTGCTTTTTCTATATCCTGAGACCAATCTCCATAGACCGCTCCGTCAACGGAAATATCCCGATACAGCTCCCAGAATTCACGGCAGGGATCAAAGGGCGGATGGGGTTTTGTAAAGCTGGTCCACAGGAAGAAGGGCCGCAAAGGATCTCTGGTCTCGATAAAATCAATAGCACCCTCCGTAATCCAGGTCGTAATACTGTCCTTGGTGTCAACGGTGGAGATCACCGGCTCTACTTCACACTCTCCGACTCCATGGATCTTGGGGCTGGCCTGGGTCCGCTTTTTGTCGTATTCCCGCATATAGTCCAGAGGGAGTCTGGTCTTTTCAAAGCCATAGCAGGCCCGCGCAGGAGAAAAGTGCATTTTTCCCATGGCATAGGTCTGATATCCCGCATCGGTAAGCACCGCAGGCAGCGTTGTCCGCTCCTTTGTTGCCTTTCCCATGGTCTCTTCATGGGTCGCATTGGAGATGACACCGCTTTCAAACCCTCTCAATCCCGTCATGATGGTGGTGCGGGACGGCACGCAGATGGGACAATCCGCATAGCAGCGGGTAAAGGAGATTCCCTCCCCTACCATATAGTTGAGGTGCGGCGTAAAGATGTTCTTCGCTCCCAGCGCCTGAATTGTGTCAAAACGCTGCTGATCCGTGGTAATCAGCAAAATATTATCTTGCGTTCGTTGATTTTCCCCCATATCGAGCTCTCCTCACATCAATAATATGTCTTAGATTTCAGAACGGACCATCCTCTTTTTATGGCTGTTTGTAGGCCGTGTCCCATTTCGAAGACTGCACACTTCTCCATTATACACTGTTTTTTAGTTCCGTCAAATCGTATTATAACCTGTTTGGACATTTTTCCATTTCGCTTTCTTTCAAATTTTCCACTTGCATTCTGCCATTTCATGTGTCATACTATTTCATGCAAACAACATTCTAGGAAAAAGAGGAGTGATCCGCTTGCACAAGATCATCGCATTGGTTCTCCCGTACATCATCAGCACTCTTGAGCTCATGGGCATTTTTGTCGTAACATGGACTGCCCTAAAAAGCTTCTGGGGATTTTTGATGAACTCCTTTCGCTCCAGAGAATACCCCGTTCAGTATGAGATGGCTTCCGGAATGGCCACTGCTCTCACATTCAAAATGGCCGCAGAAATTCTGAAAACCGTCCTGGTCCATGATCTGGAAGAATTGGCCGTACTGGGTGCTATTGTGGTACTGCGTGGCGTTATGAGCATCCTGTTCCACTATGAGCTGAAGCACAGCAAGCATGACATGCGGGTTGCCCACGAGTTGGAGCAGTCCGCAGCTATCCAATCCACCACCGATCCCGTACAAGCAGTTTAACCCCATAGGAAATTCAGCGCGTTACAGGCAAACCTGTAACGCGCTGATTTTTTCAGTTGATATCTTCATCCATGTTGGACAGCCGTCTGGCATTTTCGATTGAGTCCTCACCGATACAACCGATCAGCAAATAGCGTTTGTTAAAGTGATCCTTCAGAAAACGCTTGACCAAGCGGAAATCTTCCACCTTGCCGGCAGTTGGCACATGGGTGCGGGGGCCGGTACACTCATGGAGGTGTCCATCAATGGTAATGTGGCTTTCATCCACATAGTCTACCGAGACATCCCTGGCAATCAACTCCTGCACCTTCTTTTCCAGCTCATTCAAATCGATATCCGGTTCATAATCCGGGAATGCCAGAATAAAACCATGGTGAATATCGTCGTGGGCGGCACGGTCCATCTCTGCCTTCGGCAGGCAGAACTCGCACAGATCCTCTGCCGTATGGGCCATCAGACGATATTTGAGAGAATCCTGGCACCGCTTTGCAATCGCCGCCGGGAAGGGACCGAAGGGATTGGGGCGGGTGACCAAAATCTGCTCACCAACACCAATGAGCAGATTGGCGTTGGTGGGAAGGAAGGGATAAATAAGATCAAAGTGTTCCACAACCACCCGCTTTCCCCGCTTGACGGCTTTCATAATCGCATCCGCCAGCTCGTGTGGCTGGGTGAATCCCATTTCAAACCGAATATCCAGATGATAGGTATGGGGGGTAAAGAAACCGGTTTCATAATCCTGATCCAGAATCGGAAGGGGGCGCACATTCACTCCGTCATCATCATTGCTGAGTTCCAAGCCCGGGAACATCCCACGAATCAGGACACTCTTGCCGGAGCCGCTGTCTCCGATGACACCAATCAGCTTATCAAAGGGGCTCAGGTACATCTGTGCAATCTGAATTCCCAGGTCAAAAATACGATTCCGTCCTCTGGGTGCATAGAAAGTACTCATATACAGGCTTTTCTGCATTCTTCCGGAATATGACATAGCATTATCCTCCAATCATAGTTCTTAAATATTCATAGGTAGTCTGCGGAGTGAGCTGCCGAACCGTCTCCCACTGCCCAGCCTCCATGGCCTTCCGCACACGGCTGGCGCTGATGGGGGCAGCGTCAAGTTCCCTTCGGACGACCTCACGAACTTCGATCCCACGGCGCGGGAGCTGCTGCTTCAGTGCTTCGTTATATGCACAGGTCACAATGTCCAATGGCTCCGTTCCAACAAATCGTTTCACAAGATTCAGGGCTGGAGCAAACTGCCCTGCAAAAATCTCAATATCCAGCTGACAGCTGATTTGATTTCCCTGCGTTTGGTCTTTTAAGAAATAGGTGGGAAATGTGGCATTGGAGATCAGATACCCTTCCGTGGAATGAACGGACACATGTTCTAAGTCCGCGCACCCTCTTTTTACCATTTCCAGGCGATCTGCGGCACGGAACATGCCCTTCTCCTCCGCAAGTACAAAAACATAGAGCCAGTCACATTCCTTTCCGGCCTGTTCGATCAAATATCGGTGGCCCAGGGTAAACGGAGAACAGTTCATGACAACCGCCCCATTGTTTCCCGGATGCTTTTCCAGTGACTCCAAATATTTTCCCAGTCCTCCTCTGGTACTTTCAAGAAGCAACGCTTTCCCCGTAGCTGCCACCGGGTAAAAGCCAAGGCCCCGGAATAGGATCTCGTTGACCGGCTTTGTATAGACAAAGAGATGACGATGGCCTCGAGCAAAAGCTTCCCGCCGCAAGTGGGTCATAAGCTGCTGGGACAGCCCCTGTCCCTGCATTGCCGGGTCCACGCCGATTCCCTTGATTACATTTCCATCCAGAGAACCGCAGGCACATACTTTCCCATTTTCTCTCAGGCTTAATGTGAATTCTACCCCCGAATCAGTCTCCAGACCCAATCCTTTCAGAAAGTCCCCAACCTCCCGGGACTGCTTTTCTTCCGTTACAATGTCCATCAAATACCTACCTCCTATGCGTCTTAATTCCAGTATACATGATTTTTTGCGCCTTGCAACAGGAAATTTTTAAAAATCGGTTGAAAAAACTAAAAATGTATTATACAATACATACAAAAGCACACCCCATTAAACGAAAACATCTTAGGAGGTTTGACGTATGCCTGATATTCTCCAGCGAGCAACCGCTGGTACCATGGAATCCAGTGACGCATATGTTGAGATCGAACCAAACGAAAACGGCCTTGAGATCCAGCTGGACTCAGTTGTCTTGCAGCAATTCGGCAAAGACATTGAGCAGTCGGTTCGAGCCGTTTTATTACAGTATGACATTCATAATGCCAGGCTCAACCTTGTAGACCGAGGCGCCTTAGACTGTGTGATTCGTGCTCGTGTGGAAACTGCAATCCGCCGCGGAAAGGGGGAGCAGTCATGATTCGCTCTATGCTTTTTCTTCCCGGCAACACCCCCAACATGCTGATTAACGGCGATGTATTAGGCGCAGACGCCGTGATTCTGGACTTGGAAGATGCCGTTTCTCCGGACGAAAAGGATGCCGCCCGTATCCTCGTTCGCAATGCTTTGGGCCGTATGGGCTTTGGCTGTCAGACCGTTGTCCGTGTCAACAGCTTGGACTCCGGTCTCTGCCAGAAGGATCTGGAGGAGATCGTTCCCCAGAAGCCTACTGCCCTGATGCTTCCCAAAACCGCCACCGCCGCCGACATCATCGAGCTGGACCAGCTGGTGACAAGTCTGGAGGAAACACACGGCATTCCCTCCGGCACCATCCAGATCATTCCTCTTCTGGAAACCGCCATGGGCGTGGAAAATGCCTTTGCGATTGCCTCCGCCAGTACCCGGGTGCTGGGCTTGTTCCTGGGCGGTGAAGATCTCAGTGCAGATCTGCGCTGCAAGCGCACCAAGGAAGGTGCCGAAATCGATTACGCAAGACATCGTGTGATCGTAGCTGCCCGCGCTGCCGGCGTGGAAGCCTTTGACACTCCGTTTACGGATGTGAACGATGACGACGGCCTGCTTGCAGATGCCGCCTATGCCAAGGGTCTGGGCTTTACCGGCAAGGCCAGCATCTCTCCCAGACATGTGGACGGAATCAACCAGGTCTTCTCCCCTTCTCAGGCCGAGATTTCTTATGCCCGTGAAGTGATGGATATCATCGCCGAGGCCAAGCGTCTGGGCAAAGGTGCCATCTCTCTGCACGGCAAGATGGTAGACGCCCCCATCGTAAACCGTGCAAAGCAAACACTGGAGGCCGCCGCGGCCTTGGGCTTAGGAGGTATACAGGATGGAATCTAAACTGGTAAACAATCTTTCCGATGCCATTCGTGCGGCCGGTCTGAAGGACGGTATGACCGTCTCTTTCCACCATCACCTGCGCAATGGTGACTTTATTCTGAATCTGGTCATGGACGAGATTGCAAATCTTGGCATTCGCGATCTGACCGTCAATGCCAGTTCTCTTTTTGATATTCATATACCCCTGATGGATCACATCAGAAACGGTGTGGTTTCCAAGCTTCTGACCGACTATGTCTCCGGAGGGATCGGCCGATACATTTCCAACGGGATCCTCTCCACGCCTGTGGAGTTCCGTTCCCACGGCACCCGTGCCACCGACATCGCCTGCGGCCGCACGCCTATTGATGTGGCCTTTATTGCAGCCCCCGCTACAGACTGCCGGGGCAACTGCACCGGCAAACTGGGCAGAGCTGCCTGCGGCTCTATGGGCTACGCCATTCCAGATGCCATGTATGCCAAGAAGGTCATCGTCCTCACCGATGAGCTGATGCCCTATCCTCTTGCGGACTGGGCCATTTCCGAAAACTTCGTGGACTATGTGGTGAAGGTGGACGAAATCGGTGATCCCAAGGGCATTTTGTCCGGCACCACCCGCATCACCAGAGACCCTGTGGGTCTGGTGATGGCCGACATGGCCGCCAAGGTGATCCAGGCTTCCGGCCTCCTCAAGGACGGCTTCTCCTTCCAGACCGGCGCCGGCGGCGCAACCCTGGCTGCCGCTGCCTCCCTGAAAAAAATCATGCTGGAAAAGCAGATTGCCGGTTCCTTTGCTCTGGGCGGTATTACGGGATATCTTGTGGAAATGCTCCGCAGTGGCTGCTTCCGTCAGCTCATGGATGTGCAGTGCTTTGATCTGGATGCAGTGAAATCCATCCGGGAAGATCCCCGGCACAGAGAAATTGCCGCCGCACACTATGCGGGTCCCGGTACCAGAGGTGCAGTGGTAGACAGCCTGGATGTGGTCATTCTGGGTGCCACCGAGGTGGATACCGAGTTCAATGTCAATGTCCACACGGATTCCTCCGGTTGTCTCATGGGCGGTTCCGGCGGTCATACGGATGCCGCAGCCGGCGCAAAGCTTACCATGATCATTGCGCCTCTGGTTCGTGCCAGACTTCCCATCGTAACGGATCGAGTGGGCTGCATCTCCACTCCCGGCTCCTCTATTGATGTTCTGGTGACTCAGCGGGGCATCGCCGTCAATCCCGCCCGGGCCGATCTGGCCCATGCACTTCGCGCAGCCGGCCTTCCCGTGGTGGACATCCAGGAGCTGAAGCAGAAGGCAGAGTCCATCACCGGCGTTCCTCAGCCTGTTGCCAAGGGCGATAAGGTTGTGGCCCATGTTTTGGGCCGTGACAGCGGCATTCAGGACACTGTGATGTGTCTTCCTCAGGAATAAGCGTATTCCCTCTTGACATTGCGGTGATTGTCGGGTATAGTACCTGATAGTTACATATAAAAATTGTATATTTGGATATTCTATTGCATTTCCCCAATAAAATGTGGATTGGAGCAGATAACAAATGGATCGTAAGAAAAAAGTTTTGGTCATGGGCGTCATTGGCGCCGATGTCCACGCAGTAGGCAACCGCATTCTCTATCAGGCCTTCACCGAGGCTGGCTTCGAGGTCATCAATCTTGGCGTTATGGTATCTCAGGAAGAGTATATCGCCGCCGCCATTGAGTCCAACGCCGATGCCATTGTGGTTTCCTCACTCTATGGTCAGGGTGAGCTGGACTGCCGTGGTATGCGTGAAAAGTGCAACGAAGCCGGTTTGAAAGACATTCCTCTGGTAGTCGGCGGAAATATTGTCATCGGCAAGCAGAAGTTTGAGGATGTGGAGGCCCGTTTCCATGCTATGGGCTTTGACCGGGCCTTTGCCCCCGGCACCATGCCCGAAGTTACCATCCAGGCTCTGCGGGAGCTCCTTCACATGGACGCCCCTGACACTGAGGAATAAGACTGGGGTGGCAGTATGAATCCCATTCTTTTAATTGACTTTGGCAGTACCTACACAAAGCTTACCGCCGTAGATCTGGACGAAGAACGCCTTCTGGGCACTGCTTCTTCCTATACTACAGTGGAAACCGATGTGACCGAGGGGTTGGAGGCCGCTATGGCCAAGCTTCTGGAAAAGACCGGCCCCATTACATTCAACCAGCGTTTTGCCTGCTCTTCCGCAGCCGGCGGCCTTCGGATGATCGCCTCCGGACTGGTACCGGAGCTTACTGCCGAGGCAGCCAAACAGGCAAGTTTGGGCGCTGGTGCCAAGATTCTCAAAACATATTCCTTCCAGCTCACGGAAGACGACGCACTGGAAATCGAGCGGCTGCGTCCGGATATTTTCTTGCTTGTGGGCGGAACCGACGGGGGCAATACCGAGTGCATCCTGCACAACGCCAAAGTGCTTTCCCAGATCCCCGGTGACTTTCCCATCGTGGTTGCAGGAAACCGCACTGCCGCACGGGAGTGCGAAAGAATTCTGGCCGGCCGTGAAGTCCATTTGTGCGAAAATGTACTTCCTAAATTCGGTGTGCTGAACATCGAACCCGCCCAGAAAGCCATCCGGGAGGTATTCCTGCGCCGGATCGTCCAGGCCAAGGGCCTGTCGAAGACAGACTCCCTGCTGTCAGGTATTATGATGCCCACTCCGTCTGCCGTCATGCGTGGCATTGAATTGCTCGCCTGCGGCTGTGACGAGGAAGAGGGCATCGGGGAACTCCTGGCCGTGGATGTAGGCGGTGCGACCACCGATGTCTACTCGATTGCAGACGGCGCTCCCAGCAGACCCGGCACCATCTGTAAGGGTCTGCCCGAGCCCTACAGCAAGCGCACTGTGGAGGGCGACATCGGTATGCGCTACAGTGTCCTTGGCATTCAGGAAGCTGCCGGCGTGGGAAAGCTGAGCCGTCTGTCCGGACTTCCGGTTCCCAAGGTTCAAAAGCTCACCCAGTTCCTTCGGGATAACACCGAGACATTGCCAAATGGCGACAAGGACCTGGAACAGTTGGACAGAGCGTTGGCCAGCTGTGCCATTGAAACCGCAGTGGCACGACACGCCGGCACCATCGAGGAAGCCTACACACTCATGGGTCTCACCTATGTACAGACCGGTAAGGATCTTACCACTCTTAAAAATCTTGTGGTCACAGGCGGCAGCCTGATCCACACGGAAAACACACGGCAGATTGCTTCCCACGCCCTGTTTGACCCTGCACACCCCTCATCCCTTCGGCCCAAAAACGCTCAGGTGTTGGTGGATCGTTCCTATATTCTCTCCGCCATGGGCCTGCTTGCCGCAAACTATCCTACTTGCGCTTTGCGCATCATGAAAAAGGAGATAAAGGTAGATGGAGATTAAGAACGTAAAGATTCCTGAAGGTGACTTTTTTAAACAAAGAGAACAAGTTCTGGGTCAGTGGAGCACTGGCCGAGAGGTAAACCTGGAGGATGCATTTGCATATCATAAGGCCCTGCCGAAAGAGAGAATCTTCTCCAAAAAGCTGATTGAGGCCAAAGAGCAGCACCGCACTTTGGTGCAGCCCCGCGCCGGTGTTCCCGTTATCGACGAGCACATCAAGCTCCTGCAGTTTCTTCAGAACGAGGGTGAAGCCGATCTGCTGCCCAGCACCATCGACAGCTACACCCGTCAGAATCGCTATGAAGAAGCTGAAAACGGCATTCGCGAGTCCATGCGTCTCGGCCGTGCCCTGCTCAACGGCTTCCCTGCTGTCAACCATGGCGTCTCCGGCTGTCGTCATGTGGTAGACAGTGTCAATGTACCCGTTCAGGTTCGTCACGGAACTCCCGATGCCCGTCTGCTGACCGAGATCACCTACGCCGGCGGCTTTACCAGTTACGAGGGCGGCGGTATTTCCTACAACCTGCCCTATTGCAAAAATGTTCCTCTGGAACGGACGATTGTCGATTGGCAGTATGTTGACCGTCTGACCGGTCTATATGAGGAGAATGGTGTCTCCATCAACCGTGAGCCCTACGGCCCTCTGACCGGCACCTTGGTTCCTCCCTGTGTCTCTCACGCCGTTGCCATCATCGAAGCCCTCCTTGCTGCCGAGCAGGGTGTCAGAAACATTACCGTCGGCTATGGTCAGTGTGGCAACCTGATTCAGGATGTGGCAGCAATCGCCACTCTGGAAGAGCTGACCGAGGAATATCTGAACAAGTATGGCTACAAGGATGTCTTTGTCACCACCGTTCTTCACCAGTGGATGGGCGGCTTCCCTGCCGACGAAGCCAAGGCATTCGGCGTCATCTCTCTGGGTTCCACCATCGCCGCTCTGTCCAAGGCCACGAAGGTCATTGTCAAGACTCCCCACGAGGCCATTGGCATTCCCACCATGGAAGCCAATGCTGCCGGTCTTCGCTGCACCAAGCAGGTCGTTAATATGCTCTCTGACCAGATGGTTCGCAGCAGCGAGCTGGAAATCGAAAAGGAAGTCATCCGTCGTGAGACCCGCCTGATCGTGGACAAGTGCTTCGAACTGGGTAACGGAGACATCGCTCTGGGCGTATGCCGTGGTGTGAAGGCCGGTGTGGTGGATGTCCCCTTCGCTCCCTGCCGGTTCAATGCCGGCCAGATGCTTCCCGCTCGTGACAACGAAGGCGCTGTGCGTATCATGAACATCGGCAACCTGCCCTTTGATAAAGAACTGAAGGACTTCCACGCCGCCAAGATGGCACTTCGTGCTCAGGAAGAAAAGCGTAAGGTTTCCTTCCAGATGGTGATTGACGATGTCTACGCCATTGGTAAGGGCCGTCTGGTGGGCCGTCCCAGATATTAAGGATTCTAAAAAAAATTTATAGAAAATCGGAGGCTATTTTCATGAAAATCGTTGACCTGATTTGTTCCCCCGGCCGTACCGGCTTCTACTTCGATGATCAGCGCGCCATTAAGGGCGGCGCTGGCCACGACGGCATGTTCTACACCGGCGACCCTGTAACACAGGGCTTCCACTCTGTTCGTCAGGCCGGTGAGTCCATCTCCGTCATGCTCGTACTTGAGGATGGACAGATCGCCTATGGCGATTG
>JARIBV010000053.1 GCA_029257335.1 Faecousia sp. | reverse complement strand
CATCCCTCTCTTTCTTTGAACCTCCATTATAGTACCACACCCTGTAATTTTTGTCTATAAAATAACTATTTAAAAAAGAATTTTTTGACATATTTGTCAATTTTCTCTTCCAAAAGGTTTTTCTAAGCTTTGCATGTCTTATACACTCCCTATCGTGCAGGTGGGCATACATTTGCTAACAAGGTGTTTCTGACGCTTGTACATCCGGGCAAATCCTGCTATACTGGTAGCCAGTGTCTATGACACGGATCATCAAGGAGGACACACCATGTCTATGTATATTATGGCTCTGGATGCCGGCACCACTTCCAGCCGCTGTATTCTTTTTAACCAGGCTGGGGAAATGTGCTCTGTGGCACAGAAGGAATTTACTCAGTATTTCCCCAAGCCCGGCTGGGTGGAACACGATGCACAGGAAATCTGGTCTACCCAGCTGGAGGTGGCCCAGCAGGCCATGGCCAATATCCACGCCAATGCAACGGATATTGCGGCCATCGGCATTACCAATCAGCGAGAAACCACCATTGTCTGGGACAAGTTTACAGGCCAGCCCATCTGTCCTGCCATTGTGTGGCAGTGCCGTCGAACCAGTTCTTTCTGTGACAGTCTCAAGGCCAAGGGCCTCACCGATCCCATCCGGGCCAAAACCGGGCTTGTGATCGATGCCTATTTTTCCGGCACTAAGCTGCGCTGGATTCTGGATCATGTCCCGGGCGCCAGAAAACGGGCCGAAAAAGGCGAACTGCTCTTTGGGACCGTGGAAACCTGGCTGATCTGGAAGCTCACAGGAGGCAAGGCCCATGTCACCGACTATTCCAACGCCTCCAGGACCATGCTGTTTAACATCAACACCCTGGAATGGGACAATGAAATTCTACGGGAATTAAACATTCCAAAGTGTATGCTCCCGGAGGTCAAGCCCTCCAGCTGGATCTACGGTCAGTCGCAGGCCCAATTTTTTGGCGCCCCCATCCCCATTGCCGGTGCCGCAGGGGATCAGCACGCCGCCCTGTTCGGGCAGACCTGTTTTTCAAAGGGAGAAGCAAAGAATACCTACGGAACCGGATGCTTTATGCTGATGAATACCGGAGAGTCCCCCGTATTCAGCAAAAACGGGCTCATTACCACCATTGCCTGGGGGTTGGATGGAAAAGTGACCTATGCGCTGGAAGGATCTATTTTTGTGGCAGGTGCAGCCATTCAATGGCTCCGGGACGAATTGCAGCTCATTGGCTCTGCCTCCGACTCAGAGTATATGGCAAAGCAGGTAAATGACACCAACGGCTGTTATGTGGTTCCCGCCTTTACAGGTCTCGGTGCCCCCCACTGGGATCAGTATGCCCGGGGCACCATTGTAGGTCTCACCCGGGGCGTCAATAAATATCATATAATCCGTGCCACTCTGGACAGCCTGTGTTACCAGACCAACGACGTGTTACAGGCCATGAAGGCAGACTCCGGCATTGATCTGGCAGCTCTGAGGGTGGACGGCGGAGCCAGTGCAAACGACTATCTCATGCAGACCCAGGCGGACCTCATTGGTGCGCCGGTGCATCGGCCCCGCTGTGTGGAGACCACCGCCATGGGTGCCGCATACCTGGCAGGTCTGGCGGTGGGCTACTGGTCCGGTAAAGAAGAGGTGGTCCAAAATCAGTCGATCGACCGCACCTTCCTGCCCTCTATTTCCGAAGAGGCCCGCAGAGCCCGGATCAAAGGATGGAACAAGGCGGTGAAATGCTCCTTTGCCTGGGCGGAAGAAGACTGATGGGTTTGATCCTTTGATAACGGCCCCATGGTGCAGGATCCTGCACCATGGGGCCGTCTTTGCCGCAAGCAAAAACCGGGACCCCATTTCTGGAGTCCCGGAAACATACTTGGATATTGGCCGATTATTCTGCGGAAATCAGGTAATAGTACACAGGCTGTCCACCGGAAATCAGGTTCACATCTGCTTTGGGGCAAATGTCGCTGAAGATATCCGCTGCCTTGGAGGCCTGTTTCTCGGTAATATCCTCACCGTAGAAAATGGTGATATACTCCTTGTCCAGGTCCCGAACCTTCTCAGCCAGGCTCTTTACAACGGCATTGATATCCCGTGAGGTAGAGAACAGAGACTTTCCGAAGATGCCCATATAGTCGCCCTGGTGGATGTCATAGCCATCAAAGTCAGCATCCCGGGCTGCATAGGTGATCTGCATGGTCTCTACGCTGCTCAGAGCCTCGGTCATTGCCTCTACATTGCTTTCTTCACTGCCCTCGGGATTATAGCTCAGCATGGCGGTGATGCCCTGAGGAACGGTCTTGGAAGGAATTACAATGACCTTCTTTTCCGTGAGAGGATCCACCTGCTCAGCGGCCATAATGATATTCTTGTTGTTGGGGAATACAAATACCACCTCAGCAGGAACTTTGTTTACGGCAGTGAGGATGTCCTGTGTGGAGGGATTCATGGTCTGGCCGCCGGAGATAATGCCATCCACGCCCAAGTCCTTGAACACAGAGGCGATTCCGTCGCCGGCACAGACGGTGACCACACCGAACTTCTTTTCCGGGGCAGCGATCTGGGGCTGAAGCTCCTGCTCGCTCATGACCTTCTCCGTATGCTGCAAGCGCATATTTTCAATCTTTACAGTGACAAAGGAGCCATATTTGAGGGCCTCCTGCAGGGCAATGCCAGGGTCATTGGTATGCACATGGACCTTGATGATCTCATCGTCCTCTACCAGCACCAGGCTGTCGCCCAGCTCGTGGAGGAAGCCGCGCAGGGCCTCAGGGTCCTTGTCACTCTCTCGGGAAACAATAAACTCCGTGCAGTAGGTAAAGGTGATGTCTTCCTCATTAAAGTCGGAGAAATCAGCCTGCTCCTTGGGCTCTTCAGACACAAAGCCCTCGGGAACCACAACATCGTCCCCATGCAGTGCCTGCATCATGGCCTCCAGCGCCAGGAGCCAGCCCTTGCCGCCGGCGTCTACAACACCGGCCTTCTTGAGCACGGGGTTCTGGTTCACCGTGTTGGCCAGAGCTTCCTTTGCCTCTTCAATGGCGGCCTCGTGGACAAACTCAAAATAGTTATTTTCCTGTGCCGCCTGAACTGCTTTGGCAGCGGACAGGCGAGCTACCGTTAAAATGGTACCCTCGGCAGGCTTCATAACTGCCTTATAGGCGGCGTCCACGCCTTCCTGCAAAGCCTTGGCCCACAGAACGCCGTCGCACTCATCATGGCCCTTCATAGCCTTGGACATACCACGGAACAGCAGGCTCAGAATAACGCCGGAGTTACCGCGGGCGCCACGGAGCATAGCGGAAGCAGCAATGCCGGCCGCCTTCTCCAAAGAGGGATCTTCCGCCTTCTTCAGGTCTGCCACGGCTGCATTGATGGTCATGGACATATTCGTGCCGGTGTCGCCATCGGGCACGGGGAATACATTCAATTCATTGATCGGTTGCTTATGGATCTCAATAGAGGCGGCCGCGCTGATGATCAGTCTGCGAAGGTCGGCCCCGTGAATGGTCTGCCTCAATAGATATCACACCTCCAAAATAATCGGGACTAGCCCATTGTGAACGGATTGGGCTTACCCAATCATCATGGAATCAATAAATACGTTGACGGCCCGAACCTCGGTGCCGGTGCACTGGTTCACCACATAGCGAACCTCAGAAATAATGGAGCTGCCCACCGCAGACAGGTTGACACCGTGGTCTACCATGATATGCAGCTCGATGGTGATGGAATTATCCTCATGGAACTCCACCTTGACACCCTTGCGCATGGACTCCTTCCGCAGAAGGTGAACCAGGCCGTCGCTCATAGAGCGAATCGCCATGCCCTTCACGCCAAAGCAGTTGGAAGCTGCCACGCCGGCAATATTGGTATACACGTTGCTGTCAATCACGACAGTTCCCTTATCTGTTTTCTGAGAAGTCATAAAGAGTACCTCCTTTGCCGATCAAACCGGCAGATTGTGTGCCTCTATTCTACCCGATTTCAGGCAAAAGCACAAGAGGGATTTTTGAACCTGCGCAAAAACCTGTTTGGGGCTCCTGCGGGGTGCAAAGTTGTAATGCTGTGGCAAAGAATCTTTGCCACAGCATTCAGAATCAGATCATAGACTCTTCCCAGCACTGAGGCGCCATAATGTCCATCATTTTCACTACAGTGGGAGCAACATTGGCCAGACCAAAGCTGCCTTCCTTCAGAGTGTAGGCATTGTCCTTGTCATAAATAATGAAGGGAACCGGGTTCAGGCTGTGTGCGGTACGGACGGAAGTCTTGCCCTTCTTGGTTTCAGTCATCTGATCGGCATTGCCATGGT
This sequence comes from Faecousia sp., assembly GCA_029257335.1. Classification (GTDB taxonomy): domain Bacteria; phylum Bacillota; class Clostridia; order Oscillospirales; family Oscillospiraceae; genus Faecousia. The sequence goes on along the minus strand of JARIBV010000053.1, from coordinate 20,821 downwards.
CCGCAGTTACCAGAACGGCATAGCCGTACCGGTCCGCAGCCTCCAGAATCTCTTTCAGGCTGTTGTCCACGCACTCCATGGCGGTGACAACGGCATCCATCACACCGGTATGACCCACCATGTCGCCATTAGGGAAGTTGCAGCGCAGGAAGTCATACTTCTTGGAGGCCATGGCCTTTACCATGGCATCGGTGATTTCACGGGATTTCATTGCAGGGGCCTGCTCGAAGGGAATCACATCGGAGGGGATCTCCTCGTAATCTTCCAGCATCTCGTTGACCTTTCCGGAGCGGTTGCCGTTCCAGAAATAGGTCACATGGCCGTATTTCTGGGTCTCGGACACGGCATACTCCCGGATATCATGGGCGCAGAGCACCTCGGTCAGGGTATTGCGAATCACAGGGGGCTGCACCAGATAGTTCTGAGGGATCTTCAAATCGCCGTCATATTCCAGCATACCGGCAAACTTTACGCCGGTGTAGTCACCCCGATCAAACTTATCAAAGTCGGCACGGTCAAAGGCCAGGGAAATTTCCTGGGCACGGTCGCCCCGGAAATTGAAGAGGATCACGCTGTCACCGTTGGCAATCTTTGCCACGGGCTCGCCGTTTCTTGCCACCACGAAGGCAGGCAGATCTTGGTCGATGCAGCCGGTTTCCTCACGATAGGTCTCGATTGCTTCCTGTGCAGAGGCAAACTGGCGGCCCTGTCCCTGGACATGGGTACGCCAGCCGGCTTCCACCATGCTCCAGTTGGCCTCATAGCGGTCCATGGTGATGGCCATGCGGCCGCCGCCGGAAGCAATGGCATAGTCAAAGCCATCTTCCCGCAGAGAGGCCAGGACCTCCTCCAGCTGCGCCACATATTCCAGAGCAGAGGTGGCGGGCACATCACGGCCATCCAGCAGGATGTGGCAGTAGACCTTTTTGAGGCCTGCGGCCTTTGCCTGCTTCAGCATTGCAAAGAGGTGAGAAATATTGGAGTGCACATTTCCGTCAGACAGCAGGCCCAGGAAATGCATGGCCTTGTGGTTTTCCAGGCAGTTGGCAACCAGGCCGGTCCAGGTAGCGGAAGCAAACAGCTTGCCGGACTCGATGGACTCTTCCACCAGCTTGGCGCCCTGGGAATAGACCTGACCACAGCCCAGAGCATTATGACCGACCTCAGAGTTACCCATATCATCATCAGAGGGCAGACCGACCGCCGTGCCATGGGCCTTCAGCCAAGTGTGGGGACAGGTTTCCAGCAGATGGTCCAGGGTAGGAGTCTTAGCAACTTTCACAGCATCTCCGGCACCGCCGTCACCACGGCCAACGCCATCCATAATTACCAAAACAATGGGTTTTTTCATATTAGCAACCTCCATATAGAGAATGTTTTTCAAATCATCTGTATTATTTTACACCATTTTTCCACCAGAAACAACACTTTTTTTCATTTCCTACAAATGGGACAAAATCCTGCGGTCTGTACTTCCCTTCCTTCGACAAATGCAACAGATTTTTCCTGCAAATGTACTCCCGGTGGAAACATTTTTCACAATATGTTTTCAAAATTCACAATTTTTCATAATTTTGCACAAGAAAAAGCACTGCGAACCCAGAGGTCCGCAGTGCAATCTTACCACAAGTATTGAAATTTTATCCACGCATCTGTGCAGAAAGATGCACGGACAGAACCGCAAGAGAGGTTGCCATATTCTCATACTGCACCAGAATGTGAGGCGGCACATCCAGATGGGCAGGCGCAAAGGTCCACACTGCCTTGATTCCATTGGCAATCAGAAGGTCACAGACCTCCTGGGCCGCAGAAGCAGGCACCGTAATGATTCCCATAAGGACCTTGCGCTCCTTGCAGAACTCAGGCAGACGGGAAATGGAATAAATGGGCTTTCCAGACTCCATCTTTCCGTCCATCTCTTCATTTGCGTCAAAAGCTGCCACAATCTCCAGCCCATATTCATCAAATCCGCTGTAGCCCAGAAGCGCCTGGCCCAGCTTGCCTGCACCGATCAAAACAGCCTCGGTGGTGTTGTCATAGCCCAAAAACTGCTCCAAATCCGCAATGAGGCTCTCACGCAGATACCCAACCTTGGGCCGGCCTCCGTCGGAGACCAGCGCCAGATCCTTACGGACCTGCACCTCTCCCATATTAAGCGCTGCAGCCAAGGCTGTAGCCGAAATATTGGCAGGGCCATCCTCCGGCAGGGCCTTCAAATACGCCAGATAGCTGGGAAGGCGTTTCAGTACAGGCTTGGAAATCTCATTGAGTTTCATACTTTTTCTCCCCACAACTTTTTTCATTATCATAGCACAATTTTCATTCTTTTGCAATGTCTTTCCCATACAACTTCCAAGTCCTGCATGTCAGGAGGTCTGCTTTAAGATTTCCCGGCGCAATCGGCCCATAATCCGCTTTTCCAGTCTGGATATATACGACTGGGAAATTCCCATCAAATCCGCCACTTCCTTCTGGGTCCGTTCCTTCTTCCCTTGCAGACCATAGCGCAGCACCATAATGTTTTTTTCCCGCTCCGGCAATTTGGAAAGCGCCTCGTGCAGAAGCTGGTGATCCACCTCATCTTCAAGAGGGCGCATAATGAGGTCGCTGTCAGTGCCCAAAACATCCGACAAAAGCAGTTCATTTCCATCCCAATCCGTGTTGATCGGTTCATCCAGAGAAATCTCCGTCTTTTGGTTTGCGATTTTTCGAATGTGCATCAGAATCTCATTTTCGATACAGCGGGAAGCATAGGTGGCAAGCTTGATATTTTTATCCCTCCTATAGGTACCCACAGCCTTAATAAGGCCGATGGTGCCAATGGAGATCAGGTCCTCAATGTTTACCCCCGTATTTTCAAAGCGTCTGGCAATGTACACCACCAAGCGCAAATTCCGTTCAATCAGCTGACTTTTCGCCCCGGAATCCCCCTGCTCCAGCAGATCCAGCGTCTCACTCTCCTCCTCCGGCTTTAACGGAGGAGGCAGAACATCTGTGCCTCCTATGTAATAAATGCTTTCCGGTTCCAAAAATCCCAGGTGCTGCAACAATAATCTGATCCAATTATTCATATTGTCCTCCTCCTGTCAAAGCCTGATATGTATTTTGCGGAGACAGCTGCCCCGGCGCAAAAGCCACCATAGGCGCCGCACCCTTACCGTTTACGGTCACCCGATCGCACTGCACCGCCAAAAGCATTCCTTCTCCTCCCAGTACCCGATAGGGAATCAGTCTGCACCGATGCCCCAACGCCAGCAGCCGCTCCATGGCACCTGCCGGGTCATTCAGGGCCCCTGCTTCCACCGGAAGGAGTCGGGAGACGGCATCCGCTTGGGCCACCAATACGCTTCTTCCGCTGAAAGGATCTTTCAAGGTGTTGCCGGAATCCCGCAGCGCCGTGAGAGTAACCTGTTTCCCTCTCAAGGAAATGGTCACAGGCACCAACTGCCCCGCATGGGTCATAGCACCGGAGCAAAAGAAAACCGCCGCCAATACGATGACCAGTGCCGCCAAAAGAATGTTCCACATGCCCCCCAAGCCCAGGCACAGCAGTGCTCCTCCCATGGCCAGGCTGAGGCAAAGAACCACGACGCCCTGCCGCAGCTGCTGCCATCCCACCCCGAAGGCGGTCATGACCATAAGCCCCAGAAACACGACCTTCCACAGGTTCCCTGCCAAAAAGGTCAGTCCCGGCAGAACGCACAGTCCGGCATAAATGGCACCGACTCCTGCCCCCAGTCCCAGCCGCCACGGACCGGGACTGGCTCCTGTGAGACGGGCCGACGCTCTGAGAAGGCCATAATTCACCGCAAAGTTCAGCAAAATCACCAAGTCCAGATATACCCGCATAGCCAAGCCTCCCTTCCCTGTCAGTATACCTTTCAGGCAATAAAAAAGCGGTCGCAATCCCTACCGGGAACTGCAACCGTCTTTTCTCAGAATATGGGCCTGTCACACAAAATAGCGCACCTGCCAACAGCATGGCACAGCAAACAATGGCAGGGCCGCCCCAGATCCGTCGAAGGATTTTTACGGGGCTACTTTTTCTCCGTTGCGCAGGACCGCACGAAGATTTTTTTCTGCCTTCTGCCGGGTAATCATTACTTCATGACCGCACCCCAGACATTTCAGGCGAAAGTCTGCCCCCACACGCAGAACCGTCCAGCGGCTTTCTCCACAGGGGTGGGCCTTTTTCATTTGCAAAATATCACCCAAATGAATGTCCATGTTCCTTCTCCTTCCGGTATACCAGCCTTCTTCCGGTCATAGGATACCATAAGACCGTGGAAAGCGAGGGATGATTATGTCACACTATCCGCCGGAGGGACTTTATCCCACCGTACCGCCAACCCCGGAGACCCTGCGCAGAGCCGCAGGCACCCGGGATATCTTTCAGGCCATGTGCACGAAATGTGACGAATATCACAATCTGATTGTAGATCTTGGTTCCCTGCGGGGGCTGATTCCCCGGGAGGAAACCGTTCTGGGCATCGCCCAGGGAAAAGCCAAAGAAATCGCCATTTTGTCCCGGGTGGGAAAGCCCCTGTGCTTTCAGGTACTGGGCTTTACCTCGGAAGGGACTGCCTTGCTGAGCCGCCGCAGTGCACAGGAAGAGGCCAGGGATTATCTCATGGAGTCCGTTCCCTCCGGGCAGATCCTGCCCGCCGTCGTACAAAATGTGGCCAGCTTCGGGGCATTTTGTGATATTGGCTGCGGCTTTACCGCACTGCTGCCCATCGAACGCTGCTCCATTTCCCGCATCAGCCATTGCAGCCAGCGATTTTCGCCGGGACAGCAGCTGTATGTGGTCATTTGGGAAAAAGACCCGCAGGCGGGACAGATCACCCTGACACATCGGGAGCTTTTAGGTACCTGGAAAGAAAATGCACAGCTTTTCCGCCCGGGACAAACCGTAACGGGAATCGTCCGCAGTGTGCGGCCCTACGGTACCTTCATTGAGCTGACCCCCAATCTCTCCGGCCTTGCAGAGCCGGGGCAGGAGCTGGAGCCCGGGCAGGCAGTCAGCGTGTACATCCGTTCCATACAGCCACAGACCCAGAAAATCAAGCTCAGTGTGTTGGAAAAATTGCCTGCCACTCCCAAAATCCCCCTGCGGTATCATCGCACAGGAGGCTATCTGGACAGCTGGCGCTACAATGATGTTGCGGCGCCTACGGTGTTTGACTCTTGACCTGCTCCCAATACGCCTTGGCCGCCTGCTCCAGCTTGTTGGCGCCATAGCAATAGTAGGTGGTGTTCAGCAAATCATCCGGAAGATACTGCTGTTTGACCCAGTGGTTTGGGTAGTCATGGGGATATAAGTACCCCTGCTCCCGCTCCATGGTATAGCTGTCCGCATGCATATTCTGCAAATGTCTGGGAAATGCACCTCCCTTGCCCTTTCGCACATCTGCCAGCGCTGCACCGATGGCCAAATATCCCGAGTTGGACTTGGGCGCCGTGGCCATCAAAACAGCCGCATCCGCCAGAGGAATCCGAGCCTCCGGCATCCCCAGCATATGGGCCATATCCACGCAGGATTTCACAATGGGCAGGATCTGAGGATACGCCAGCCCCACATCCTCTGCCGCAATGACCATCAGCCGGCGGCAGGCCGATATCATGTCCCCCGCCTCCAGCAGCCTGGCCAAATAGTGGCAGGCTGCATCCGGATCAGACCCCCGAATGGATTTTTGCAGAGCGGACAGAAGATCATAGTGATTGTCTCCGTCCCGGTCATAGCGCATGGAGGAGCTTTGGGTCACTGCCTTTACATCCGCAAGGGTGATACACAGCTCCGCTTTGCCGGGATCCGCTGCGGAAAACAGCACCTCTACCGCATTCAACGCTTTTCTCAGATCTCCGCCGCAGGCACTGGCAGCATATTCCAGCGCCCCCGGCTCTGCCGTAACCTCCAAAGCGTTTCGTTCCGCCAAAAATGCCACTGCACGGTCCATGGCCTTGCTCACAGCCTGTGGAGTAAGCTGCTTGAATTCAAAGATGGTGGAGCGGCTTAAAATCGCATTAAACACATAGAAATAAGGATTTTCCGTAGTGGATGCAATCAGGGTTATTTTCCCGTTTTCGATGTGTTCCAGCAGAACCTGCTGCTGTTTTTTATTAAAAGACTGAATCTCATCCAAATACAAAAGGATCCCGTTTGGTGCCAAAAAGGTATCCAGCTGGGATGCAATCTCCTTGATATCTGCGGTTGAAGCAGTGGTTGCATTGAGGCGGCACAGTTTCCTGTGGGTCTTTTCCGCTATGATATTGGCCACCGTGGTTTTTCCAGTACCGGAAGGTCCATAGAAAATGAGATTAGGGATATTTCCGGAGTCAATAAGCCGACAGAGCACGGCTCTCTGCCCCAGAATATGCTCCTGTCCCACCACATCATCCAGTGTCCTGGGCCGGATCAGGTCTGCCAAAGGCTGATACATGGTTCTGCCTCCCTTCATTTTTTCTAAGTATAGCACAGGTTCTCCAAAAATGCACCCATTCTTTTCCCGGCTCTTTCCTCTTTGCATGGGCCGTTTTTTGTGGTATACTGTAGGAAAATGAGATTTAGGAGGCTATTATGGAGCGTAAACAGAAGGTTCAGGCCATTGTGGAAGCGCTGAAGGAGGCCTATCCGGACCCCCAATGTGCCCTGCACTACAAAAAGGATTATGAGCTGATGATTGCCGTTCGGTTGTCTGCACAGTGTACCGACAAGCGGGTCAATGAGATCACCCCGGCTCTTTTTGCCGCCTATCCCACCCTGGAGGCAATGGCTCAGGCAGACATTGCCGATGTAGAGGAGCTGGTCCGCTCCTGCGGATTTTACAAGCACAAGGCCAGAGATATTGTGCTGGCCTGTCAGATGCTGCTGACTCAGTACGGTGGAAAGGTGCCCGACACCATGGAAGCCCTGCTGAAGCTGCCCGGCGTAGGGCGAAAAACCGCCAACCTTCTGCTGGGTGATCTGTACAAAACCCCCGGCGTGGTGGTCTGCGACACCCACTGTATCCGCATCTGCGGACTGCTTGGGCTGAGCCACGGCAAGGAGCCGGAAAAGGTAGAGAAACAGCTGCGGGAAATCCTCCCCCCGGAGGAGAGCTCTGATTTCTGCCACCGCATTGTTCTGCACGGCAGAGCCGTCTGCATTGCCAGAAGGCCCCAGTGCCAGTCCTGTCCCCTGGCCCCCTATTGCGACTATGTAAATCACGGATAAGAAATTGGGAAGCTGTCAATCAGCTTCCCAATTTCTTATGCAGAAAATATTCAGGTATTTTTTCATACCGCGTTGAGATTTCGCAAAAATGTGTTATAATATTAGTAATTATTTTCATTTTACTAAAACACGAGGATATGCTATGAATGACAAGCTGCACATACACGGTGCCAGAGAAAACAATCTGAAAAATATTGACCTTACCATCCCCCGGAACAAACTGGTGGTATTCACCGGACTTTCCGGTTCCGGAAAGTCCTCCCTTGCCTTTGACACGATCTATGCTGAGGGGCAGCGGCGATATGTAGAATCCCTGTCTTCCTATGCCCGGCAATTTTTGGGACAGATGGACAAGCCTGATGTGGACTCCATCGACGGTCTCTCCCCCGCCATTTCCATCGACCAGAAAACCACCTCCAAAAACCCCCGCTCCACCGTGGGAACCGTGACGGAGATCTATGACTATCTCCGTCTTCTTTGGGCGCGGGTGGGTGTGCCCCACTGTCCAAAATGCGGCCGTGAGATCAAGCGGCAGACCATCGATCAAATTGTAGATCAGGTCATGGCCCTGCCGGAAGGAACTCGGTTTCTGATCCTGGCTCCGGTGATTCGCGGCAAAAAAGGCGAACACAAAAAGCTTTTGGAGGATTTTCGAAAGGCCGGCTTTGCCAGAGTGCGGGCAGACGGGATTCTGTACGACCTCAATGAGGAAATCCCCCTGGAAAAAAACAAAAAACATACCGTTGAATTGGTGGTAGACCGGCTGGTTCTCCGCCCCGATCTTCGCCGCAGACTGGCAGACTCTCTGGAAACTGCCTGTTCCCACGCAGAGGGACTGGTGGTCATCCACCTGCCCAAGGAAGAGAAGGATCTGGAATTTTCTCAGAATTATGCCTGCCCGGACTGCGGCATCAGCTTGGCAGAGCTGGAACCCCGGATGTTTTCTTACAACACCCCCTATGGTGCCTGCCCAGACTGCACCGGACTGGGTTTCCGCCGAACGGTAGACCCGCGTCTGGTAGTGCAGGACCCTTCTAAATCTCTGAAGGAAGGGGCCATTCAGGTCTCCGGCTGGAGCAGCCCCCGCCCGGAATCTATTTTCGGAATGTATCTGACGGCCCTGTCAGAAAAATATCACTTTTCTCTTACGGAACCTTTTGCGTCTCTGCCCAAAGAGGCCCAGCATGTGATTCTCTACGGAACCGGAAAAGAAAAGCTGCATATTTCCTATAATCGTGGTACCAGCACCGGAACCTTTGAGCAGCCCTTTGAAGGCATTATCCCCAATTTGGAACGCCGTTACCACGAAACCACCTCGGAATCCATGCAAAAGGAACTGGAAGAATGCATGACAGATTCCCCCTGTCCACGGTGTCACGGAGACCGTCTTTCCGATATCGCACGGGCCGTCACTGTGGGCGGTCTGGGTCTTGCGGATTTTTGCCGACTGTCTGTGAGCAAGGCGTTGGCGTTTGTCAAGACGCTGAAGCTGGAGGGAAATCAGGCGGTCATTGCCGCCCCCATACGAAAGGAAATTTCAGCGCGCCTCTGCTTTTTGCAAGATGTAGGCCTACAATATCTCACATTGAGCCGCTCTGCCGGAACCCTTTCCGGCGGCGAAAGCCAGCGGATTCGATTAGCCACCCAAATTGGTTCCTCTCTTATGGGTGTGCTCTATATTCTGGACGAGCCTTCCATCGGTCTGCACCAGCGGGACAATGCCAAGCTTCTGGAAACGCTCCAACACCTGCGAGACATTGGAAATACCCTGATCGTTGTAGAGCATGACGAAGACACCATGCGAACCGCTGACTATATTGTGGACATTGGCCCCGGTGCCGGCGTTCACGGTGGTGAGGTGGTGGCAGCCGGTACTCTGGAGGATATCCTGGCCTGCCCAGACTCTCTCACGGGCCAGTATCTGTCCGGCGCAAAAAAAATTCCCATTCCTGCCGCAAGACGGCCCGGAAACGGAAATGCGCTCAGGGTGAAGGGTGCCACGGAAAACAATTTGCGACACGTGGATGTTTCGATCCCTCTGGGAACCTTTACCTGTGTCACCGGCGTTTCCGGCTCCGGCAAGTCCAGTCTGGTCAATGAAGTGCTTTATAAAGCCCTGGCGGCTACCTTAAACAAAGCCCGTACCCATCCCGGCGCCTGCGATGCCATAGAGGGAATGGAACATCTGGACAAGGTCATTGCCATCGATCAGAGCCCCATCGGCAGGACCCCCCGCTCCAACCCTGCCACCTATACGGGTCTGTTCAATGATATCCGGGACCTTTTTGCCGCAACTGCCGATGCTAAAATGCGGGGCTATGGCCCCGGCCGGTTCTCCTTCAATGTAAAGGGCGGTCGGTGTGAGGCATGTTGCGGTGACGGACTTGTAAAAATCGAAATGCATTTTCTGCCAGATGTCTATGTTCCCTGTGAGGTCTGCCACGGCCGCCGGTATAACCGGGAGACTCTGGAGGTCCTCTATAAAGGAAAAAGCATCTCCGATGTATTGGATATGACCGCTGAGGAGGCCGTCATCTTCTTTGAAAATCTGCCAAAGATTCACCGCAAGGCAAAAACGCTGGTTGATGTCGGTCTGGGATATCTGAAATTGGGCCAGTCCTCCACCACTCTGTCCGGTGGTGAGGCCCAGCGTGTGAAACTGGCCACAGAGCTGGCCAAGCGTTCTACAGGCTCCACCATCTATATTCTGGACGAGCCCACCACCGGCCTTCACACGGCCGATGTGCACAAGCTCATTGATGTGCTGCAGCTGCTGGTTGAGAGCGGGAACACCGTTCTGGTCATTGAACACAACCTAGATGTCATCAAAACCGCAGACCACATCATCGACCTCGGTCCGGAGGGCGGCGACGGCGGCGGCACCATTGTGGCCCAAGGCACCCCGGAGGAGGTTGCAATGACCTCGGGCAGCTTCACCGGTCAATATCTGAAGCCCATCCTTTCCCTGTAAAATACAAATGCACTGTCTCGTTGCTTTACGAGGCAGTGCTCTGTCGTATATTACCAATCTCTTCCAAAGGAATAAAAACTGACCGGAAGCTCCCCGGACAGCTCCAGCAGACTGTGATCCCAGCCGCCTGCATAGTCCATTTCCATAACGGGAGAATGAAAGTCGGAATGCTCCAATTCTTTTCGCTCCATGGACAAAACCGCAACCGTTCCCTCCTGATCCGGACGAATCAGAATGGTTCCTCCATGCAGGCTCGCAATCTGCCGCACCAGAAGAAGGCCCAGACCCAGACCATAGCGGCTGTCTTCTATGGCAGGCTCACGAAGATATCGGGTGAACAGGGTATCCCGGACCTCGTCTGCCAGTCCTTCGCCATGGTCGTGAATATGCAGCAACACTTGCTTGCTATCAACCGTGAGCCAGCAGTCAATGGTACTGCCTTCAGGGGTAAACCGGAGGGCGTTGGTCAAAAGATTGTACACCGCCCGCTCCATTTTTTGACGGTCGATATAGCACACCACATCCCGGTTCAGGGACTTGAATGTGACTTTAATGTTCTTTCTCTCTACGAGCATAATGACTTTTTCAAACATCTGCTCAAAGAAAGCCCCTACCTCTGTTTTTTCCCGATTTACATTTTCTTTTGAGAGGTAGCCTGCGGCGTCAGACATATTTCCCACCAGGCGCAGAATCTGATAAGCAGCTCGATTGATGCTAGCCACATCATTTTGCAGGAATGGAGCTTCCTCCAAATTGAGCTCCGGGAGTAAATGATCCATGGCTCCCATAATGGTATTTAAGGGTTCGCGCAGCTTTTGTGCTGCCAGCGCCATCATCCGAAAGTTTTCCCGCTTGATCTCCTGGTCCAACAGGAACAGATCTACATTGTCCTTAAAGCGGCACATTGCAGCTTCCTGAGGACAGCCTCCCACACTGATGGTCAGACAAAGACTGCCTTCCTTCAGCGTCTCATACTCCTGCTCGCCATTCAACAGCAGGCATTTCACTTGGCTTCCTACAGGCAGATCCGCTTCCAAACTCTCCCGATTCACCTCGATTACCACACCTCGCTCCACCGCAAAAGCCGGCATCGGCACGATATTCAAAAGAGTTCTCCATTCCCTCGTATTCGCCATTGTGTCCCCCCCCTTTCCCTCATAGGGTATCCTAATTTTCTCTTTCCACTCTGAAAACTATTCCCTTTGCAGGGCGTATCTTCCAGTTTTCCTAATTATATACATCGTTAAGCAAAAAAGCAAATCTTTTTCATGGAGGTATTCTATGTCCATTCATGAAGGTCATCGTCAACGCCTGAAAGAGCGCTTCCTTGAAGAAGGCCTTGATTCTTTCACAGAAGCCCATGCTTTGGAGCTGCTTCTGTTTTATGCCATTCCTCAAAAGGATACTGCCCCACTGGCTCATACGCTTTTGGATCACTTTGGATCGATCACCGGTGTTTTAGAGGCGCCTGTCTCTGCCTTGCAGCAGGTCCCCGGTATGGGGAAAAATGCCGCCACTCTGATTCAGCTCATCACATCCATGAGCCGATACTACATGGTACACCGCACGGCCTCCCATACCATCTTACCCACGGTCAGCAGTTGTGGTGCTTATCTGCTTCCCCGATTTTTAGGCAGGCGGGAGGAAGTGGTCTACGCACTGAGTTTAGACGCCCGATGCAAAGTTCTGGCCTGCAGGCTTTTGGGCAAAGGCAGCATCAATGCCACCGGTGTTCCGCTCCGTACCATCGTAGAGTACGCCCTGTCCTCCGGTGCTACCTCTTTGGTTCTGGCCCACAATCATCCCAGCGGCATTGCGCTGCCCTCTCAAGAGGACATTGATACCACCCATCGCCTGGCTGCGGCTCTGGATGCAGTCGGTGTTCTTCTGGCAGATCATATTGTTGTTGCCGACGATGATTTCGTCTCCATGGCCGCCTCGGGGCTGTACCAAAGATCCGAGACCACCGCCATTCCCCACAAATAAAGCAGCCCGAAAGCATCCTGTTCCCCGGCTCCTCCAATCATTGGGGATGTTTTTCAATGTACGCCTCTACCCATGCGGCAGCTTCCGCCACAAAGCCCGCACAGGGACGCTGTGCATAATACTGCTGGGTCCTGGGGCTGGGGGTCGGAGAAGAATCTGCGCTTCCCAGCAGCTCCCGGCACAAAATGGTGCCGTTTGCCTTGCGGAAGGCCTCCGCCATCTCCTGGATTCTTGCATAATGTTCCTTTTTTACTTTGTCATCCCCCGGGGCATCATAGCCATACAGCCATCCCAGTACCATGCACGCACCGGACACTGCACCGCAGACCTCCCGCATTCGTCCGATTCCTCCTCCGAAGGAAGAAGACAGCCGCATGGCATCCTTTTGTGAAATTCCGGTCACATCACAGTAGGCCACAAAGACCGCCTGTGCACAGTTGCAGCCACTGTTAAATAATTGTACCGCTTTTTCTACATAATCCACATGATCTCCCCCTTTTTGCTCAGTTTACCACACTTTACCCAATTTCGCAAGGATGTCCGGTTGACATCTCCTAAAAAGCCAATATACTAAATAACAATGGGGTATTATTGTGTAAACATGCACATACAAAGGAGTGTAAGTATGCGAGTTAAAATTATTTCTGATAGTACCTGTGACCTATCTCCCGCTCTGCTTCAGGAACATGATATTACATTGGCCCATCTGACTGTCATAAAGGACAACCAAAACTATCTGGATGGAGTCACCATCACACCGGAGGATATTTTTGCCCATGTGGCCGCCGGTGGGGCGCTATGTACCACCTCTGCCGTCAGCATTGGAGAATATCAGGAGCTTTTTGCTGAGTTTTCCCCAAACTATGACGCGGTCATCCATATAAATATTGGTTCTGGATTTTCCAGCTGCTATCAGAACGCCTGCCTTGCAGCAGCAGGATTTCCCAATGTCCGGGTCATCGATTCCCGCAATCTCTCCACCGGGCAGGGGCATATCGTGTTGGAGGCCTGTCGTCTGGCCAAAACCGGAAAAGATCTGGACCAGATCTGCAATGAGCTGCAAGAGATTACAGGCCGTGTGGAAACCAGTTTCGTTTTGAGCCGTTTGGAGTATATGGTCAAAGGCGGCCGCTGCTCCTCTGCTACCGCCCTGGGCGCCAACCTGCTGAGTCTGAAGCCCTGCATCGAGGTGAAAGATGGCAAAATGCTGGTGGTCAAAAAATATCGGGGCAGTTATACCAAATGCCTGCAAAAATATGTGCAGGACCGGCTGGGGCAACGAGAAGAAATCGAAAAAGACCACCTCTTCATAACATATACCCCGGTTTCCGAAGAAGATCTGTCCGTTGTCCGAAACGCAGTCGCTCAATGCAACAATGGATTTTCCCACATCTATGAAACCACCGCAGGCTGCACCGTCTCCTGTCACTGCGGCCCCGGCACGCTGGGACTTCTGTTCATTCGCAGCAAATAACATGCAATTCCTGGGAGCCTTTGCCCCAGGAATTTTTTAAGGGAGGGGATCGCAATGTACGCCGATTGTCATATCCATATGATTCTGGACGGGGTCTATTATAAGGACGCCATAGCTGCTCATAAGGACCATCCGGATCCGGACTGGATCCACAAAACCCTGGCCCATTATCAGGCCCTTGGATTTACCTATCTTCGGGATGGCGGAGACCGTTGGAATGTCGGGGCCACAGCAAAAAGGCTGGCTCCTCAATACGGGATCACCTATCGAACGCCTATTTTTCCAATCCACAAAAAGGGACACTATGGCAGCTTCATTGGCAGGACCTACGACACCCCCGCAGAATATCAGTCGCTTTTACTGGAAGCTAAGGAAAAGGGTGCTGACTTCATTAAGCTTATGATCTCCGGTCTGATGGATTTTGACCACTGCGGCACCATTCTGGGTGCTCCTCTGGCGGCGCAGGAGATCCGGGATCTGATCCACCGGGCCCACGATATGGGCTTTTCCGTCATGGCCCATGCCAACGGGCCGGAAACTGTGATTCCCGCCGCAGAAAGCAATGTGGATTCCATCGAACATGGGGCTTTTCTGAACGCAGAAGCCCTCCATGCCATGAAAGAGGCCGGGACCGTATGGGTTCCCACTCTTTCCACCATTGGAAATCTTTTGAAGACCACACGCTTTGAGCACAGCGCTGTGGAAGAGATCCTGGCCTCTGCCCAACGGAACCTACGGTACTTTCATCGTTTGGGCGGCAGCATCGCCCCCGGTTCCGATGCCGGAGCGTATGCCGTTTTGCACGGAGAAGGTGGATTGGATGAGTATGGATATCTGCACCGGGTCTTACGGGATGATACACAGTCCGCCCTGTCTCAGGGTATCGCCGCAATCAAAGACCGATTTTAAGAAAAAACCGGAACTGTCTCTCAAAGGAAACAGTTCCGGTTTTTTGCTCTTAAAGGGTCTTGCCTTCCATTGCCGCACGGAAGTCCTCTCCTGTCATGGTTTCATGGGCCAGGAGATATTCAGATACCTGCAACAATTTGCTCTCGTTTTCACGCAGGAGTTTTTCACATTGCTCATAAGCACGATCCACCAATGCTTTGATCTCGGCATCCAAGGTGCCGGCCACCTGCTCGGAATAGGAACGGGTCTTTTCGTAGTCACGGCCCACAAAAATTTCCTGGTCATCCTCATAGCAAATGCTGCCTATGCGCTCACTCATGCCATATCGAGCCACCATTTCTCTTGCCAAATGGGTAGCCCGCTCAATATCATTGGAAGCGCCTGTGGTGATGTCCCCACAGAACAGGGCTTCTGCCACCCGACCGCCCAGAAGCATGACAATGTTTTCATACATCTCATTACGGGTACGGTGCGCTGCATCCTCTGTGGGAAGATTCACCGTCATGCCCAGAGAATTTCCTCTGGGAATAATGGTAATCTGGTGAACAGGGTCCTGCGTGGGCAAAAAGTATGCTGCCACGGCGTGTCCTGCCTCATGAATGGCAGTGATCTTCAAATCCCGCTGAAGCTGAATCCGGCTGCGTTTCTGAGGACCTGCGATCACCTTCATCATGGCCTCATCCAAATCCTTGGATTCAATAACCTTCCGATCTTCCCGGACTGCCAAAATGGCGGCCTCATTCAAAAGGTTGGACAGATCCGCACCCGTAAAGCCTGCGGTACCCATTGCAACCTTCTGCAAATCCACATCCTGTCCCAGGCGCTTATTTCTGGCGTGCACCTTCAGAATCTCGTGACGGCCCTTGGAGTCCGGTGCGCCCACATAAATCTGCCGGTCAAAACGACCGGGACGAAGCAACGCCGGGTCCAGAATATCCTGCCGGTTGGTTGCCGCCAGAACGATCACGCCTTCCGTCTTTTGGAAGCCGTCCATTTCCACCAGGAGCTGGTTCAGGGTCTGCTCTCGCTCATCGTGCCCGCCGCCCATGCCGGCGCCTCTGCGGCGGCCTACGGCATCAATTTCATCGATGAAGATAATGGCGGGGGCAATCTTCTTGGCCTGCTCAAAGAGGTCCCGCACCCGTCCGGCACCGACACCCACATACAGCTCCACAAAGTCAGAGCCGGAGATGGACAGAAACTGCACGCCGGCCTCTCCTGCCACCGCCCGGGCGAGCAAGGTTTTACCGGTACCGGGAGGGCCTACCAGCAGAATGCCTTTGGGGATCTTTGCTCCCATTTCCTTATATTTCTGAGGATTCTGGAGAAACTCCACAACCTCCCGAAGTTCTTCCTTCTCTTCTTCCGCACCGGCCACATCGGAAAAATCTACAAACTCGCCTTTAACGCCCAGGTTGGCTCTGGCTTTGGTAAATCCTCCGGGATTGTTGCCTGCGGCACGGCTTCCCATAAAGGCCCACACCACCAGAAGCACAACCCCCGCCAGAAGATAGGGCGCTGTTTTTTCCAATATTCCGGGCTCGGAATCGGGTCTGAAGTTGTAGGATTTCAAGGTTCCCTGTTCCTGCAAGGCAGGAAGAAGGTCCCCCACATCTTCCATAAATACTTCCCTGCTGGGAATATACGCCCGGGCCTCCACCTGCTTTCCATCCTTCTGGTATCGCATCTGCAAGGTGTCGTCTCGAATTTCAAATACCTCCACAGTTCCATTCCGGAACTGCTTCAGTGCCTCGGAATAGTCAATTCTCTTCGGTCCCATGGCAGTGAAAAATCCGCTCAAAACAGAAATCAGCAGCAGCGCCACGAGCACATAAATCATAAAATTCCTTGAATGTACTGCTTTCAAATCGGGTTTCTCCTTATTTTGAATATACCTCAGGCTTCAGAATGCCAACATAGGGCAGGTTGCGGAATTTTTCGTCATAATCCAGACCATAGCCCACCACAAAGAGATTCGGCACGGTAAAGCCCACATAGTCAGCTTCAATATCAGCCTTCCGCCCCTCAGGCTTATCCAGGAAAGTGCAAATCTTTACGGAAGCAGGATTCTTGGTCTTCAGATACTCTACCGTATGCTTCAGAGTGAGTCCGGAGTCCAGAATGTCCTCCAGGATCACCACATGACGGCCTGTAATATCCGCAGTGAGATCCTGCTTCATCTTGATGACACCGGTAGAGCTGGCGCCGCTATAGGAAGATACCGCCATAAAATCAATCTGGCTGGGAATGGGAACCGCACGGATCATGTCAGAGAAAAACACCACCACACCCTTCAGGACACCCACAAAAATGGGATTCTTTCCTTCATAGTCCGCAGTCAGCTGCTGGCCCAGTTCTTTGATTCGATTGCGGATCTGCTCTTCGGTGATAAGAACACGCTCAATAGAATTTTGCATCGCATGATACCTCTTTCTAATCATTGTATATAAATGTGATTTGCAGCGCCTGCGCACTGCAACTTGCACGATCCTCCCAATTTGCTCCCAAACCTGCTACACCTATAACTCCACCATTCACCGTGAGCACCGGCAAGGTCTCCCGGAGATGGGCCGGAATTTTTCGGTCAATGAAAAATTTCTGCACAGGCTTCGAGCCGCCAGACAGTCGAAGTCGATCTCCTGCCTGCCGTTTTCGGAGTAAAACAGGTGATTTTCTTATTCTATCATAAGCGACCGTAAAAGTGAACGGTGAATTTTCAATTTTATCTTCCGATTCCAGATATCTGCACCGAATTTCCCAGGGACCGATTCGGGTCACACCGGGTATTTGCAGTTCCGCAGCCTGTAGAGGTGCTTCTTCCTGCCCGATCGTCAAGTATTTATATGCCCGGCGAAGCACTGCTCCCTGTGGAAAAACTTTTCTTGCCGACGGATTCTGAGATTCTGCCAGCTCCAGTGCCTGCTGCACATGAATGGCCTCCGGTTCGTGAACCCCGGCCTTCTGCAAAAGCATGGCAAGGACTCGCCCCTGTATGGCCGGATGCAGACTCAGCAGTCTGTCCACCGGGATTCCTTTTTCTTCGGAGAGCTGGCAAAAAGCTTCCTCTGCTGCCTGATTGAGAAAGTCCTGATCCCGGCGCAGACGCAGGGCCATAGCACTGGTATTTTCCGCAACCACAGGATTTTCCCGCTTTAAAACAGGCATTACTTCGTGACGCAGACGGTTTCTGAGAAAATGATCTGCCCCATTGCTGCTGTCCTCTATGTGGGCAATTCCCCATCGGCTGAGAAACTGCTCCACCTCCATGCGGGTGCAGCCCAGCATCGGGCGCACGATTCGCCCCCTTTGGGGAGCAATGCCTCCCAGTCCCCTGAGCCCTGTCCCTCGCAAAATATGCAGCAGAACGGTCTCGGCATTGTCATCCGCTGTGTGGGCCGTTGCGATCTTTGCCTCTGAATCCAGATGTTCCAGAAACGCATATCTGGCTCGGCGGGCAGCATCCTCCAGGCCCCTTCCGCAGGGGGACACCTGCCCGTTTCCCACCGAAAGCGCAATGTGGTATTGTTCACAAAATTCACGGACAAAAGCCTCATCCCGATCGGACTCCACTCCCCGAAGGCCGTGATTGAAGTGGGCCGCTGACAAGGCAATGCCTTTTTCCTCTCTCAAAAGGTACATGGCCCAGAGCAGCGCCATGGAATCCGCTCCGCCGGACACTGCGCAAATCACCGGATCTTCACCGGACAGCAGCTGATTTTCCTGACAGAACTTCCAGATCCGATTGGCAAATTCCATCTTATCCCTCCTGGTGCCGCCACTCACGGTCGGCAAAGGTGGTATACTGAGGCAGCCATTGCAGCTTTACCGTTCCCGTTTCACCGTGACGATTCTTGGAAACAATGCACTCCGCCACATTTTTTTCCGGGGAATCTTCATTGTAATAATCGTCCCGGTACAAAAACAGCACTTCGTCTGCGTCCTGTTCGATGGCGCCGGATTCACGCAGATCTGACAAAATAGGCCGCTTATCTGTACGGCTTTCGTTGGCACGGGACAGCTGACTCAGACAGATCACCGGGACATTCAGCTCCTTGGCCATAATTTTTAAGGAACGGGAAATTTCAGAAACCACATTCACACGATTCTCGCCGCCTTTTCCATAGCCGGAGCCTGTCATCAACTGGAGGTAATCGATCACCACCAGGCCCAGATTCTCCACACGGCGAAGCTTTGCATTCATCTCCGCCACTGTAATGGAGGGGTTGTCATCCACTCGGATATCCGTCTGGCTTAACGAGGCAGAGGCCATGGCCAGCTTTGCCCATTCATCATCTTCCAGCTTTCCAGTTGCCATCTTTTGGCTGTCCACAAAGCTTTCGCCTGCCAGCAATCTCATTGCCAGCTGCTCCCGTGACATTTCCAAGGAGAAAAAGGCCACACAGGATTTATATTTTTTTGCTACATTCAGGGCAATATTCAGAGCAAAGGAGGTTTTACCCATGGCTGGGCGGGCAGCAATCAGCAGCAGGTCGGAGCGGTTCAATCCGTTGATCTTCTTGTCCAAATCCATAAGCCCTGTGGAAAGACCGGGAATGGCGCTGTCAGATGCGCTCAATTCCGTCAGATGATCGTAGACCCGGTGCAGCACCATGCCGATGTGCTGCAAGCTCTCTCCCCGGTCTCCTTTCCGAAGCGCAAAGATTTTCTTCTCTGCAGACTCCAGAATTTCCGCCGGAGTTCCCACGCCCTCATAGACCGTATCGGAAATCTCCGATGCAGCCGCAGCCAGACTGCGCAGCATGGCCTTGTCCCGAACAATCTCTGCATAGCGCTGCACATTGGTTGCAGTGGGCGTGATCTCCATGAGCTGCTTAATGTAGTTGGTTGTAGTCTCCTGCCACACCCCACGCTCCTGCATGGTAGAAAGCACCGTCACCGGGTCAACCGCCTGGGAGAAGTTGAACATGGCATAGATGGTCTCATAAATTTCCCGGTTTTGCTGCAAGAAAAAGTCCTCCGGTTTTAAAAGACCAATTACATCGGGAATACACCGGCTGTCGATCAGCATGGAGCCCAGAACAGACTGCTCTGCCTCCAGAGACTGAGGCATCTGCCGGCCTAACATTTCTTCTCCTTCCATCTTCCTTCTCCTTTCATACTCTTGTCAATATGGGCCAGGGTACCAAAGGCACCCTGGCCCTGGAGCCGGTTTCAGGCCCCCATCGTTTATTCCTCTTCTTCCGCCTCGAAAAGCTCGGGGTTTCTCTCCTGAAACAGCGCAAAAACCGCGTCCAGGATTGCTTCGTCCTTGACCCCCAGGAAATTATCGGTTTCCTCGTCCAAAGGCTCCACCTGCAGGATCACCACACCGCCTTCGTCTTCGGTGTCATCCACCGGCAGCATGACGGCATAGTCTTTCCCCTCATAGGCAATATAGTCCATCAGTTCAAAAAATACATCGTTGCCGTTTTCATCCTGCAAGGGAAATACATTGCTCAGCTGTTCTTCCATGGTCTGTCTCCTTAGTTTTTCTCTTCAATCTTCACCGTGAGCTCGCCTACGATTTCGTAGCCCAGCTTGCAGCGGACCGTGTAGGTTCCCACGCTCTTGATGGGCTCATCCAGGACAATTTTCCGCTTGTCCATGGTGATGCCCTGGTCCTTCAGTGCATCGGCAATTTCCTGATTGGTGACAGAGCCAAACAGTCGGCCCGCTCCGCCGCCCTTTGCAAAGACGGTGAGGGTCATGCTTTTCATCTTCTTGGACAGCTCCATAGCCTCGGCGCGCTCCTTGGCCTGGCGCTCCTGTATCGTGGCCCTATGAACCTGTTTGGTCTGGGTTCCGGTATTGCTGCATTGGTCATTGGTCTTGGAACATTGTCCCCGATGGCAGTTATGGGTGCATTCCTGGCTGCTGAGCGCATTCAAGGCTGTGGTGACCCCACCAACACCCAAAATGTTTGGACTGCCAACTTTGCAGAAGTTGATGTTAATGGTTTGACAAAGAAGATGCTGCCGTATTTGTGGATCATTGCCGTGTTTGGCGTGGTTTTGAGTGCAGTGCTGTACTTCTAATATATCTTGCGGGGCATATATATGCCCCGCTCCACCTTGGGATTGAATCAAGCATGATTCTTGGTTGAATCCTGTGATGGAGATAATTTTACATATATGGAGGGTATCTATTATGAAGGTACGTATTGGAATTGATGTTGGTGGTACATTTACAGATGCAGTTGCCATTGACAATGATACATATGAGCTGCTAGGCGCGGCAAAAGTTCCAACGACCCACAGTGCGAAAGAGG
>JARIBV010000073.1 GCA_029257335.1 Faecousia sp. | reverse complement strand
TAAGTATTGTCGGCGCATGTGAGCTTAACTTCTGTGTTCGGGATGGGAACAGGTGGACCCTCACCGCAATCAACACCAACTTATATGGAAGGCGTTCGCCCTTTTCCATGTCGAATCCATCTGGGACTCAACGCCGCTTATTATAGCACCCCTCAGCTTGTTTGTCAATACCAAAACACAGAAAACAAAATTTTTTCAGAGCGTGTTCCATGAAAAAAGAGACTTGCCGAAGCAAGTCTCTTTCCGCAAAATCAGGGCAGGTACTCGATGGTGATGTAGTTCAGCTGACCCTTTGTAAATTCAAAGGTATAGCCACTGTTACCATAATACTTGGTGGAAGGTCTTGTATACTCCAGAGTGTCGGTGTAGTAGCCGTCACCTCCGTCGTAATGCTTGGTGTCGGTAGGCTCACCGGCGTTTGCCTTCAGATCCTCCATGGTCATGTTCTGAGGGAATGCGAAAGTCAGGATATCCTGGGTGTTGTCCTTCTTGAGAGGCAGATATACTTCGCTGACATAGCATTCAGCCGCAGTCTTATTCTCCTCCGTATCGTTCATGGTATACACCTGAGCAGACCAGTACTCAGCCAATTCAATACGGAAGCCCTGGGACTGGGAGTTCTTGTTCAGATTGTTGTTGGCATTTGCCAGGTCATCCTGATTGAAGGGAACACCGTCATCAATCAGCTGCTGCAAGGTGGTCTGACCCAGAGTGTAGGTCTTGCCTTTGATGGTGAACTGCATGTTGTCCAGGTTGATATAGCTGCCGGAGGGAGTCTCGGCAGTGGTAGGAGCGGTGCTCTCTACAGGTGCGGTGGTTTCCGGGGTGGTTGTGACGGGAACCGTCACCTCGGAGGTCTCAGGAACGGAAGGCTCTGTAGCCTGGGTAGGGGCGGTAGTTGCCGCTGTGGTTTCCGTCACCACAGGCTCTGTCGTGACGGCCGTGGTTTCCTGGGGTTCCTTGGATGCACAGCCGGCCAACAGGCTGCTGGCGCACAGAGCAGCAGCCAGTACGCTAATTGTTTGCTTTTTCATAAAATTTCCTCCAGATTATTGGTTTAGAAATACGATGCAACTGCGCCATATATTTCTTATCATGACAATATATACCAAAGTTCCTGCAATGTCAATTACTATTTTTATGCACAGTGCTGGCAGCTTCCCACATCAAGGCTCTTACCGAAACGGAAACAGCCGTATTTTGTCTGGATATCTCCGGTGTTCTGCTCTGAAAACCGGAATAAGCATTCTGTTTTTGTAAAATTTATTTCATTGCAGAAGATAATATCCTCAACGATACTACCATTCAAAATTGGTTCAGCTGGGCAATGGGCTTGGAGCCCTGATGTACAATGGGCTTCCACACCTTGGCCTTCTTGAACACCGACAGCAGATGCAGCGGATACCAGGAAGCAATAAAGACGGGATACAGCAAGATGGTTTTCCACATCTTCAAGACAGGCCTCCTACCCAAAACCGCCAGCATGAGAGCGGTCCCCATCATACCAAGCCAGAATGACACAGCCGCAGCTACAAGCATCATCCACTTACCTGTAATCAAGGTCTGGGCAATGAGGTACAGGCCGGGAATCAGCGCCAGCACCTGCATGGCAGGCCCTGCAATGAGCATCAACAGGTCCCAGCACAAAAGGGGGCTTTTTCCGGTGAAAATATTTTTCAGCAGACGGCCCAAATAGACCTCAAAGGTCTGCATAACGCCGCTGGACCAGCGGCGGCGCTGACGCATGGACACCCCGAAGGTCAGAGGCTCTTCATCGAAGGTCACCGCCTCCGGCACCCACCAGACCTTTTCCCCACGCAAAGCGCACTGAACGGCAAACTCCGTGTCCTCCGTGAGGGTCACCGTCTGGAAGCCGCCCATTTCGTTCAGCAGCTCCCGGCTGATGGCAAAGCCGGTGCCGATCAGCTTGGCAGACAGGCCCAGAGTCCCCCGGGGGCGGCTGAACATCAGATTGAAGTTCTCGATATAGAGATCATAGCAGCCGGAAATCCAGGTTTCTCCCGGATTGGAAGCCTTCTGCATACTCTTTGCCACCCGTGCCCCTGCACAAAAGACATCGTTCATTCTCTCCAGAAAGGCAGGGTCCACCAGATTGTCTGCATCAAACACACAATAGGCATCGTATTTTTCATGTTCCAGGGTCTGAAACGCCCACTGGAGCACCTGCCCCTTGGTTTTCACCGGCACATTGCATTCCAACACCTTGGCCCCGGCCTGCGCCGCCACCTGGGCGGTGTTGTCCGTGCAGTTATTAGGAATGATGTACAGGTCATACAGCTCCTCCGGGTAGGTCTGCTTGAGAAGCTGGGTCACAGTCTGGCCAATGACTGCCGACTCATTGCGTGCCGCAACAAGAACTGCAAACCGGGTTTTGGGGGCATACCGCTTATGCTTACGCTGAGGAAGCAGGAAGCAAACGCCAATGACCGCTGTATAGAAAGTAAATATTTTGAGAATCCAACTCAAAGTATCTATTGCGATTTTCATTATGGACCTCCTGTATGTGTTTTGGTTCCTATCGACATCATACCGAATATTTCCACAACATGCAATATACCCTTTCCTTAATTTTTTCTTAATCCTCTTCTTTCTGTAGGGTTTTTCACTGATTGTGCCTCTCTCCCCCGGTGGAAAAAAGATTTGCTATTTTCCACATTTTACTTTACTATATAGTGGTAAAGGATTCTCTTTGTATATTCAGAAAGAAGGCATTAAAATGGTTCGATTTGACATTCCCCAATTATTTTCCATTGGCAGACAGCGTCTGGATGCAGGTGCGGAGCGTCCAAGGAAGCTCCTGAACCTGTATCTTCTGGTATTTGCCGCCGTCTCTGTGGGCGTCACCCTCATAAACTACGGTCTCACCTCTGCGGTAGACGGATTTTCCGGACTTTCCAATGTGGGAGCCCGATCCACGCTGGGAGCCCTCCAGAGCCTGCTCAGTCTCCTGTCCACCCTGCTTCCGCCGGTGTGGTATTACTGCTTCTGTGCCGCTTCTCTTCAGACCTACCGTGGACAAGACATCCAGCCCAAGTCCATGGTTTCAGGCTTTCGACAGTGGAAGCGGCTCCTCATGGCCGGACTCATGTTCCTGCTTCCGGTGCTGGGCTGCTCTTATCTTATGACCATGATGGTAACCACCTGTGTTGTTTTTGCCACATCCGCCCGGATGGACCCCGCAGCATTGGAGGCTTTCCTGGAAGCTCCCACCGCCGCAGCACAGAGCGCCGCGATCCAGGCGTTTCTGCCTCTTATTCTGGTGTGCTCTCTTCTTTTTGCGCTCATCGCCCTGTATTTCCTGTTCCGTTACCGGATGGCTTTTTTCCTCATGACCGACTATCCCCAAATTCCCGGCAGTCAGATCCTGAGATGCGCCTCCCGGATGATGCGCGGGCACATGGGACAATTCCTGCGGCTGGACCTGCAGTTCTGGTGGTACTACCTGGCCCAGGTCCTTATCAGCCTTGTGCCGTTTGCCGGCCTCATTGCACAGCTTGCAGGAGTTCCGCTTCCCATGGACCCCAACCTTCTGATTCTGCTTTCCGGGATTTTGCACACGCTTCTGATTTCCACGCTCAATTATTTCTTTAAGAATCAGATGCTCTATACTTACGCAGCTGCCTATGACCGGATTCTTCAGGAGGAGTCTCAGCAGATGTGGCAGCGGCAGCAGTCCTGTGAGCCTCCCAGAATGTAATCGCCTCATCCAGCCACCCTTCCGCTTCACTGCCTAAGCCCAGGCCCAAGCCGTGACCGCCTTTGTCCACGGCCCGGAAGCAGCACGGCACTCCCAGCTGGGCTGCTTTCTTCCGGAACGCTTCCCCGTTTCCCGTAAAGGGAAGCAGCTTATCGTCCCGGCATTGCCAAATATAGGTAGGTGGATAGTTTTGGTCCATATGATTCAAAATATAGGTAGGCGGCAGTATTTCCCGCCACCTCCTCCCCGTATAGGCACGGATTACAAAATTGATGGAAAGATTTCGCTCTTCCAGACTCACCAGAGGATATCCCAGGATCATGGCGCCGGGCTTGGGCAGCCCCTGGGGCAGGTAGCCGAAGTTGTCCGTCCCCATGCTGGCTGCCACATGGCCCCCGGCGGAAAAGCCAAAGATTCCATAGCCCTGGGGATTCACCTGCAACGCTTGCGCATGGCCGGTGATATACCGAATGGACGCCTGCAAATCATAAAAAGGCTTGGGCAGTTTCCCGTGCCTTCCGCAGCGGTAGCGCAGGAAGAAAACAGAATAGCCCTGCTCGTGGAGCTTGGCTCCAACGGGAAGTCCCTCCACCGAAATTGCTACGCTGAAGTAAGCACCGCCTGGTACCACGATGGCATAGGGCGCACCGGGAGTCCCCGGCAAAAACAACAGCTCCGCTTCCCTTCTGGTGGGGTCCCGGGCCAATTCCTGCTCCGTGTAAATGGGCAGGGATTGGACCTTTCCGTTTCTGGCCTCCCCCAGGAAAAAATTGATCCCCAGAGGAATGCCCGTATGGCTCCAGGCCGGGCTGAGATGATATAAGGCCCCAAGCGGAAGCGCGTTGTAAAAAGAATTGATTCCTGTAGGCCCCAGGCGCATGGATTTTCGGAATGGTTTCATGCTTGGTTCTTTTAAAACTGTCCGGAATCTGGTTCTTTCCGTAACATTTGCAACTGGTTTCATAAATCCCCTTCTTTCCGCTCTACTACTGTAGTCCCAATCCCCCAAAAAATCAAGTCCCCTGATTTCCCCATGTTTACAAATTCGTCCCAGGAAATTTATAGTTCGTTTTTTAAGTGTACATACATTTTTCATAAATCCCCCTTATGATAAGGACATAAATCATCTACGAGGAGATGGACAACATGAATGACTATCTGAACAACAGCCAGGAAGGCTGCGAAAATATCGAGGATCTCTCTTCCCCCCAGGAGCTGCCCGCCACGGACGAAGCTGCCTGTGATGTCCGGCAGACGGTACAGGCCTGTGACCCTTCTCAGGAAGTGGTGAGCGAAACAACAGAGCCTGAGACCACCCAGGAGCAGACTCAGGAGCCGGAGGCCATTGCAGAGGACTCCGATCCGATCGAAGCCCGGGAGAGCCTTGCAGAAGCATCCCGTCCCTCTGAGGAGCCGGAAGCTTCTGTGGAAGAACCGAATCAGGAGCCCGCCGCTGCTCAGCAGGAGCCTGCTGCTTCCAATGTCTGGAGCACCGCCCCTGCCGCCGGCACATATCACTCCGCCGGGGCCGGACGGAAGGAATCCCCCTACGCTGATTCCCCCTATCTCCGTTACACCTCCCCCACCGGGAGCCAAGCCTCAGGAAGCATTCATCCCAATGTGCCTCCCACAGCCTCCAAGCCTCCAAAAGCCTCCAAAAAGGAAAAGAAAAAGGGGTCCGGCGGTGGAAAGGTCGTGGCTGCCGCTCTGGTCTTTGCCGTTCTGGGCAGCACCGCCGGTGGTCTCTTGGGCACCCACATTACCAACAACAAGTGGGAAAAGAGCAGTCAGCAGCTCCAGTCTCAAATCGACGCGCTGGAGAAGAAGCAGACCGGTGTCAGCTACAACGGTTCTTCCGCTTCCGGAGGTGCCACGGTCAATCCTGTCTCTGACGGAACCCTCATGACTCCTTCTCAGGTCTATGAACAGAATGTCCATTCCGTGGTGTCCGTAGTCAACAACGGCGTTATGGGCAACGGTATGGTCCAGCAGGAGTTTGTAGGCTCCGGTTCCGGCTTCATCCTCACGGAGGACGGCTATGTTCTGACCAACTACCATGTGGTGGAAGGGGCCCGGACCCTCACCGTCACCACCTTTGACGAAACCAGCTATGAGGCCACTTTGGTGGGCTATGATGCCTTTAACGATGTGGCTTTGCTGAAGATCGAGGCGCAGGATCTGCCCGCCGTTTCCATCGGCGATTCCAACGCCCTCAATGTAGGCGATCAGGTGGCCGCCATCGGCAATCCCCTGGGCGAACTGGCCTCTACTCAGACCGTGGGCTATGTCAGTGCCAAGGACCGCAGCGTCACCACAGAAGGCACTACCATCCACATGATCCAGACCGATGCCGCCATTAACTCCGGCAACTCCGGCGGCCCTCTGTTCAATATGTACGGTCAGGTCATCGGAATCACCACCGCAAAGTATTCCGGCTCCAGCAACTCCGGCGCTTCCATCGAAGGCATTGGATTCGCCATTCCCATCAACGATGTGATGGACCTGGTGGACGATCTCATGGAGTACGGCTATATCACCAATCAGGCCTATTTGGGCGTTACGGTGAGAGAATTGGACGCAAAAATCGCTGATGCTTACGGTCTGCCCGCCGGACCCAGAGTGGAGACCGTGGTGGAAGGCGGCTGTGCCCAAAAAGCGGGCATTCAGGCCGGGGATATCATCATCGGTCTGGGGGATAAGAAGGTCAACTCCTATTCCGATCTGGCCTATGCCCTGCGCTCCTTTAAAGCCGGAGACTCCACAACCGTCAAGGTATTCCGCAGCGGTCAGGAACTGTCCATGGACATTGTTCTGGACGAAAAGCCTGCCCAGCCCGCGCCCAATTCCCCCGATGCTCAAACGGCTCCCAATGGATCTAATGTTCCCGGCTCTCCTCAGATCCCCAGTGAACATGATACCCAGCACATGCCGCAGGACGGCTCTTATCACGACTGGTATGAGTTCTTCTTTGGCAACCCCAATCCCTGATATCCGGGATAAGCCTCGCAGTATCTGCTGCTTTTGATAGATTGCATCTTCTCTTCTTCTTTTCTCTATTTTCTCTTTCAAACAAGATTACGCCCACGGTGCAAGGTGCCGTGGGCGTAATCTTTTGTTCCTGTGCTGCATAGATTGTTCTGTCACGACACAGCTTAGGAGGGACGCATATGGAGAAACACATCGAGGAGAGAGCTTGCCAACTGGCTGTGTACATCATTGAAAATCAGGCAACCGTCCGGGCTGCCGCCCAAAAATTCGGCATTTCCAAATCTACCGTACATAAGGACATGACCGACCGCCTGTCTCATCTGAAGCCGGAGCTTTACCTTCAGGTACGGCAGGTGCTGGACCGCAACAAAGCCGAACGCCACATTCGCGGCGGCATCGCTACCAAAAAGAAATACGAGGCAAAATAGTCTCATAACGCAAAACACCCTGCTGCCAGATGGGCAGCAGGGTGTTTATCATACTCTTAGTCAGCGAAATCCTCGGGAGTAACGCCGTCTTCTGCAGGCTGAGCAGGCGCTTCCTCGGGAGCCTTTTCAGTCTCTTCTACAGCGGGAGTCTCTTCTTCCTCTTCTTCGGTCTCATAGCAACAGCAGCACTCATCGTCCCAGCACTTGCAGCCATGGATCTTGTCCAGGATTTTTCTGCCGAATTTAATAATGACCACCATGGCACCAGCAATGACCGCCAAAGCAGCAGCAATCTTCAGGAAATTCTTCATAAGGGATCCCTCCGTTATATTTTTTGGTTAGTAGGTATTATACCCTAAATCCATTCATTATGCAATATGTTTTCTGGAATTCTCAATAAAATCTTATAGGGTTCCGTGATCCCCCTGCCCTGCTGGTCAATATCTTGCGCCCAGAAAAGAGCCTGAAAAACTTTTTTGAAAAGTCTGGGATTGCCTATTGACAATCCCGGTTGTCGGTGCTATTATATCGATATTGCGTAACCGATAATAAATTATCGATAAAAGAAGGGCGACTTAAATGATAACAAACTATCCTACTGTTACCAATTCCCAGGAGCTGACTGAGGTTCTGGCCCGGTGCCGGGAAGCCCAGGCTCAGTTCTCTACCTACACCCAGGAGCAGGTTGACAAGATCTTTCTTGCTGCCGCCACCGCCGCAAACAAGGCGAGAATCACGCTTGCCAAGCAGGCCGTAGCCGAAACCGGCATGGGTGTTGTAGAGGACAAAGTGATCAAAAACCACTATGCTGCCGAGTACATCTACAATGCATATAAAAATACCAAGACCTGCGGTGTGATCGAGACGGACTGTGCCTATGGCGTACAGCGCATTGCGGAACCCATCGGCGTGGTTGCGGCCGTCATTCCCACCACAAACCCCACTTCCACTGCCATCTTCAAGGCGCTCATCTGCCTGAAGACCCGCAATGCCGTGATTTTCAGCCCCCATCCCAGAGCAAAGGGCTGCACCATTGCTGCCGCCAAGACCGTTCTGGAAGCAGCCGTTGCAGCCGGAGCTCCCGAGGGCATCATTGCATGGATCGATCAGCCCTCTCTGGAGCTTACCAATCAGATCATGACAGAGGCTGACCTGATTCTGGCCACCGGCGGCCCCGGCATGGTCCACGCAGCCTACTCCTCCGGCAAGCCCGCCGTGGGCGTCGGCCCCGGCAACACCCCTGCCATCATCGACGACAGCGCTGACATTCTTCTGGCCGTCTCCTCCGTGATTCACTCCAAGACCTTTGACAACGGCATGATCTGCGCTTCCGAGCAGAGTGTGGTTGTTCTGGACAGCGTTTATGACCAGGTCAAGGCTGAATTCCTGAAGCGTGGCTGCTATATCCTGAATGAGGAAGAGCGTCAGAAGGTGGGCTCCATCATCCTCATCAACGGCAGTGTCAATGCCAAGATCGTAGGCCAGCCCGCCTCCGTCATCGCCTCCATGGCCGGTGTGGAGGTGCCGGAATCCACAAAGATTCTCATTGGTGAAGTGACCAGTACCGATATCAGCGAGCCTTTTGCTCATGAGAAGCTCTCCCCCGTTCTTGCCATGTATCGGGCAAGCGACTTTGAAGATGCACTGACCAAGGCAGATACGCTGGTCAAGGATGGCGGCTATGGCCACACCTCCTCTATCTATCTGGACCCTGTGGGCGCCAGAGAGAAGCTGGACACCTTTGCCGCCCGGATGAAGACCTGCCGGATCCTGGTCAACACTCCCTCTGCCCACGGCGGTATCGGTGATCTTTACAATTTCCGTCTGGCTCCCTCTCTGACTCTGGGCTGCGGAAGCTGGGGCGGTAACTCCGTCTCTGAAAATGTTGGTGTAAAGCACCTGCTGAATATCAAGACTGTGGCTGAGAGGAGAGAGAATATGCTCTGGTTCCGCGCTCCTGAAAAGGTGTATTTCAAGAAGGGCTGCCTGCCTGTGGCACTGGATGAACTGAAACATCATAAGAAGGCATTCATCGTCACCGACTCCTTCCTGTATCAGAACGGCTATACCAAGCCCGTCACCGACAAGCTGGATTCCCTGGGAATTCTGCATCACACCTTCCACGCCGTGGAGCCCGATCCCACTCTGGCCTGTGCCAAGGCCGGCGCCGCTCAGATGGAAGGCTTCCAGCCCGATCTCATCATCGCCATCGGCGGCGGCTCCGCTATGGACGCTGCCAAGATCATGTGGGTCCTGTATGAGCACCCCGAGGCAGACTTCATGGATATGGCCATGCGCTTCGTGGATATCCGCAAGAGAGTCTACACCTTCCCCAAGATGGGCGAAAAGGCTTATTTTGTAGCCGTCCCCACCACTGCCGGCACCGGCTCCGAGGTAACGCCCTTTGCCGTTATCACCGACGAGCAGACCGGAGTCAAGTATCCCCTGGCCGACTATGAGCTGCTGCCCAAGATGGCCATTGTGGATGCCGACATGATGATGAACGCTCCCAAGGGGCTGACTGCCGCCTCCGGCATTGACGCTGTTACCCATGCGCTGGAAGCCTACGCCTCCATGATGGCCACAGGCTATACCGACGGTCTGGCACTGCAGAGCCTGAAGCTGATTTTCAACAACCTGCCTGCCGCCTACGAAAACGGCCCCAGAGATCCCAGAGCCCGTGAGAACATGGCCACCGGCGCCTGCATGGCAGGTATGGCCTTTGCCAATGCCTTCCTGGGCGTGTGCCACTCCATGGCGCACAAGCTGGGCGCATTCCACCACCTGCCCCACGGCATCGCCAACGCCCTGCTGATCGATGAGGTCCTGCGCTTTAACGCCGCAGAGGTTCCTCCCAAGATGGGCACCTTCTCCCAGTATGACCATCCCCATACCCTGGCCCGCTACGCAGAAGTAGCCGACTCTCTGGGTCTGGGCGGCAAGAACGACCAGGAGAAGCTGGACAATCTCATTGCCGCACTGGATGAGCTGAAGGAAAAGGTGGGCATTAAGAAGACCATCAAGGACTACGGCGTGGATGAGCAGGACTTCCTGAACCGTCTGGATGATATGGTGGAGCAGGCCTTTGATGACCAGTGCACCGGCGCAAACCCCAGATATCCCCTGATGAGTGAAATCAAACAGATGTACCTGAACGCTTACTACGGAGCGTAATGCCCCGTTCATTGTAAGAACCTACCTCCTGTTTTCGTGAAGAATCCCCAGAGCAACCGTCTGCTCTGGGGATTCGTCCTGTTTATACCACTGTAATAAAATCTGCTTTTCTGGGGGCTGCGGGCTTCGGTTCCTCTGCGGCATAGCCAAGGATGCAATGGCCCACCCCAATATAATCGGAGGAAATCCCCCATTTTTTCAAAAGGGCCTGGCCCTCCGGGCTGTCAAATTCCTGTCTGGCCCGATGGATCCAGCAGGAACCCAGCCCCAGCGTATGGGCCGCCAGCATCATATTTCCCAGAACCAAGCTGCCGTCTTCCACACAGGTCAGAACATTGCGGTCTGCCAGCACCACCAGCACAACGGGAGCGCCATAAAATGTGTGGGCCTGAGGAGTTCCCATGATTTCGGCGTTCATCCGTTCCAGGGGCTCAATGTCCTCCTTTTTGGTGAGAACCACAATCTTTCCCGCCTGCTTTGCTCTGCCATTGGCCGCATATGTACCAGCCAGCAGAACTTCATCCAGAAGCTCCTGGGGGACCGGCCGGTCCTGATAATTTCTGCAGCTTCTTCTTTCCACCATAGCCTGAATCACTTCGTTCATCTGTTTGTCCTCCTCAATAATTATAAATATCCATACATGCCCCGGACACTGACTTCTCCCGCCAGAACCGTCTCGGGGCCATTTCCAAAGTCCACCAGAAGGGCGCCCCAGTCATCTATATTCACTGCCGTTCCTTCGCGGGTTTCCTTTCCTTTTTGCACTACCACCCGTTTTCCCAGGGTGATGCAGTCTTGGCGGTATCGTTCCATCAGGGCCAGCCGATCTGTCATCAGGGCCCCCTGCAAGGTGCTGATGGCCCGAATACACTCCGCTGCCAGCACCTCTCTGTCCACCTGCTTTCCCCCAGCCATGGCCAGAGAGCCTGCAATGGTTCTCAGTTCTTCCGGGAATTCCTCCGGCTTTTGGTTGCAGTTGATTCCCACACCGATCACGGCATAATCCACCCCGGAAGCAGAGAGCGAAAGCTCTGTCAGGATCCCCGCAACCTTATGCCCTCCTGCCACCAGATCATTGGTCCACTTGATCCCCGGCCGCAGTCCTGTCACTTTTTCCACAGCCCCGCACAGCACCGCCGCCACAGCGCAGGTCAGATGCATGAGCTCCTGGGGCTGGCACTTAGGCCGCAGCAGGGCGGACAGATAAATTCCCTGACCCTGGGGAGATAAAAACCGCCGTCCCATCCGTCCCCGGCCTGCGCTTTGGCTGTCTGCCAGAAGGACGGTGCCTTCCGGCGCTCCCTGGGATGCCATGGCCTTCAGCATGGTGTTGGTGGAATCTACCTGTTCATAGACCTGCACCAGAGAAGACCAGGGATGATCTGCCATGGCCCTGCAAATAGCGGCTTTTTCCAGCATCATGACCGGGCCTCCTCTGGGACCCCTTTCATGGTGAGGCTGATGCGTTTGCGCTTTTCATCCACCTCCAGCACTGCTACCTTCACCACATCCCCCACATGAACCACCTGGGAAGGATGCTTAATGAACCGATCCGTCACCTGCGAAATATGCACCAGACCGTCCTGGTGAACGCCGATGTCCACAAAAACGCCGAAGTCAATGACATTGCGCACCGTGCCGTTGAGTACCATCCCCGGCTTCAGGTCGCTGATTCCCAGCACATCCCGGCGCAAAATGGGGGCAGGCAGCTCGTCTCTGGGGTCCCGGCCCGGTTTTTCCAGCTCCGCCACAATATCCCGGAGGGTGGGAACGCCCACGCCGCATCGTTCGGCAGCAGCGTCCCATCCCAACGCTTCCACACGCTTTCCCAGCCCCTGCAAGGGGTCTCCTTTGCCCAAGTTCAGGAGATTCAGCAGGGTTCCAGCCGCCTCATAGGATTCCGGGTGTACCCCTGTGTTATCCAGAAGCTCCTGACTCTCCGGCACCCGGAGGAAGCCTGCACACTGCTGGAAGGCCTTCGGCCCCAGCTTCGGCACCTTCAAAAGCTGCTTTCTTCCTGTAAAGGGACCATGCTCTTCCCGATAGGTCACAATATTTTTCGCCGTGGTGGCATTGAGTCCGGAAACCTGTTTCAGGAGGCTGGGCGAGGCTGTATTGAGGTCCACCCCCACCGCATTTACACAGTCCTCCACCACTGCCTCCAGGGCTTCACTGAGCCGCTTCTGGGGGCAGTCATGCTGATACTGTCCCACACCAATGGCCTGGGGATCGATCTTTACCAGCTCTGCCAGCGGGTCCTGAAGCCGCCGGGCAATGGAGACCGCCGAACGCAGGTTCACATCATACTGGGGAAATTCCTCTGCCGCCAAGGGAGAGGCAGAATATACCGATGCGCCGGCCTCATTTACAATCATATAGCTGACCTCCGGGGCCTTTTTCAGCATTTCTGCGGTCATTTCCTCGGTTTCCCGGGAGGCGGTACCGTTTCCAATGGCGATGTGGCGAACCCGATGCTTTCGGATCAGAGCCAAAAGCGTTTCCTGGGCCTCTGCCTTCTTAGTCTGGGAAAAGGTGGGGTATACCACCGCAGTGTCCAGCACTCTGCCGGTGGGGTCCACCACCGCCACCTTGCAGCCATTGCGATAGCCGGGGTCCAGACCCATGGTGACGGAGCCCTTCACAGGCCGCTGAAGAAGCAGGGGCTTCAGGTTCAGGGCAAAGTTTGCAATGGCACCCTCTGCCGCCCGGTCGGTAAGATCATTGCGAAATTCTCGCTCCGCAGCAGGGGCAATGAGCCGTTCATAGGCATCTTCTGCCGCCGAACGCATAAAGGGCGTGCCGAATGTGCCGGGCTTTAAGGCGTGACGGCAAACCATGGCCTGGCCGTCGGATCCGGGCAGGGTGAGCGACACCTTCAGATATCCCTCTTTTTCTCCCCGGTTCAGGGCTAAAATCTGGTGATTCTGCAATTTGTTGGCAGGAGTGTCAAATTCATAGTACAGTCTGTAAACACTGTCCTCCTCCGGCTTTGCGGCCTTTGCCCCCATGACAGCCTTCCGGCCCATGATCTGCCGCAGCTCCTTTCGGATGGCAGGGTCTTCCGAGATCTCCTCTGCAACGATGTCGGAGGCACCTGCCAGTGCCTCCTCCACCGTGGGAACCTGCTCGTTGAGATAGGCCTGCGCCAGAACCTTGGGATCTCGTCCGTCCTGCTTGCGCAGCTCCTGTGCCAAGAGTTCCAGCCCCTTTTCCTTCGCCATGGTGGCTCTGGTCCGGCGCTTGGGCTTATAGGGGCGGTACAGATCCTCCACCTCCGCCAGAGTCGCCGCCGCCTCAATGGCCCGCTCCAGTTCCGGAGTCAGCTTTTCCTGATTTTCAATGGAACGCAGCACTTCTTCCCGCCGCGCCTGTAAATTTCTCTGATATTTCAGCGCCGTTTCCAGATTTCTCAGGGTGGTGTCGTCCATCGCTCCATGCTGCTCCTTGCGGTAGCGAGCAATGAAGGGGATGGTATTTCCCTCGTCCAGCAGCGCAATCACATTTTCTACATATTCCCGTTTCACATCCAGCTGATGTGCCAAAATTTCTGCAATCATGCATTCGTCTCCTTCTGTGGCCAACTGCGGCCCGGTGATTGTTCTTATTATAGCACAACTATCCTAAGGAAAAAAGGCCTCTGCCTCCCCTTCTGTCTGCCAATTCTTCGGCTTCTACCGAAAAAATAAAAAAATGCTTGCATTTTAGAGGGAGTTGTGATATCATAATCGGGCTATTGAATGAATGGGTGTAATACGCCCTTATGACACTCGAGCAGAAAGAGGTGAAACGACATGAAGGAAGGTATCCATCCCAAGTACGAACAGACTACAATCCGCTGTGCCTGTGGCAACGTTTTCACAACCGGTTCCACTAAGAAGGACATCAAGGTTGAAATCTGCTCCAAGTGCCATCCCTTCTACACCGGCAAGCAGAAGCTGGTTGACACCGGTGGACGCGTTGATCGGTTCAACAAGAGATTTGGCCTGAAGTAAGCAACTAGGTCCGCACCGCGAATGTGGTGCGGCCTTTTTGCATTTAAGGGCCTTTTTCTCCCCCTGATATTCAGGCGAAAGCTTCCTTTCGCCGTCATACGGAGGAACAATATGGAATCCAAATTTGATCAGCATGTGCAGGAGCGCGCCGTTCTGGTGGGTCTGAACGCCGACTGCTTTCGTGCAGACGAAACCGCCACCGACGCCTCTTTAGAGGAATTGGAGGCTCTTTTAGAAACCGCAGGCGGATTCTGCACTGCAAAAATCCTGCAAAACCGTCATACCCCCGATGCCCGCACCTTCATCGGTCAGGGCAAGGCCGAAGAGGTGCGGATGCTCATTGAAGCCACCGCTTCCAATATGGCCATTTTTGACAACTCCCTTTCTCCTTCCCAGATTCGGGTATTGGAGGAATTGCTGGAGGTCACGGTGCTGGACCGCAGCGCCCTCATTCTGGATATCTTCGCCCAGCGTGCCAAAACCGCCGAAGGACGGCTGCAAGTCGAGCTGGCGCAGTATAAGTATCTTCTGCCCCGTCTGTCCGGCATGGGCACCAGCCTTTCCCGTCAGGGCGGCGGAATCGGCACCAGAGGTCCCGGCGAAACCCAGTTGGAAACCGACCGCCGGCACATCCGTGCCCGGATTGCCAAGCTGGAAGAAGAGCTGGAACAGGTGAGAAAGGTCCGAGCCATGCAGCGCCGTCAGAGAAACAAGAATTCCGTCCCCGTGGTGGCTTTGGTGGGCTATACCAACGCCGGAAAATCCACCATTTTGAACCATCTGACCGGCGCGGGCATCCCCGCCAATAACCGTCTGTTTGACACTCTGGATACCACCTCCCGTGCCCTATCCGTCAGCGACACCCTGGATGTCATCCTGTCCGACACCGTAGGCTTTATCTCCAAGCTTCCCCACCATCTGGTGGACGCATTCCGGGCCACCTTGGAGGAGCTGGAATATGCGGACCTGCTGATTCATGTCATCGATGCCTCCGACCCGGACCGGGAAGAGCACATTGCCGTGGTGGATAAGCTCATTGGAAAGCTGGCAAAGGAAGAGACCCCCGTGATCCAGTGCTACAACAAAGCAGACCTGCTCCCTGCCACGGATATTCCCGTGGGTAAAAACAAGGTGCGTCTGTCCGCCAAGGAAGGCTTTGGCATGGAGGAGCTCCTCTCCCTCATCGAGGAAAATCTGGCAAGAGGTCAGCATCAGGTAAAGCTCCTGCTTCCCTACAGCAAAGGCGGCCTTCTGGACCGTCTGCACAAGGAAGGCACCATCCAGTCCGTAGAGTATGCCCCAGAGGGCATCGTGGCCGAAGCCATCTGCGGCCCTGTTCTTTTCGGACAGCTCCGGGACTATATTGTGGAGGAGTAAGATGGAGGAATACCTGGTTCCCACAGACTTTGGAGAAGCAGAGTTTGTGGAAAAAAAGTCAAGATTTATCGGCCGGATCTGGCACACCGAGTCCGAAGAAGAAGCCTTGGCCCGGATCGAGGAAATGCGCAGACAGCATTATGATGCCACCCACAATGTCTGGGCCTATATCATCAAAGACGGCCCGGTCCGGTTCTCCGATGACGGAGAGCCCGGCGGCACCGCCGGAATGCCCACCTTGCAGGTGCTCCAGAGAGAAAATCTGTTCAATGTGACCTGTGTGGTGACCCGGTACTTCGGAGGGATCCTTCTGGGAGCCGGTGGTCTGGTCCGGGCCTATGCCAAGGGTGCAAAAATCGCCGTGGACGCCGCAGGAAAATCCATGAAGCGGGTCTGGTCCGTCTTGTATCTGCCGGTGCCGTACAACTGGTACGAGCGGATCAAGCTGGAAATTGCCGCCTTTGGGGGGATCATTCGGGATACCCAGTTCGGTCAGGATGTGGAGCTGGAGGTGCTTCTTCCCCAGGCACAAACCACCCCCTTTCTGGATCGCCTCACTGATCTGTCCGCCGCCACCCTGGAGGCCCTGGTCACAGGGCAGGAATACAGGGCCTTCCCTGTGACCGGGGAAGAAGCCCGGTAACTCATCCGTCTTTTATTCCCAAATTTTGGAGGGATCTCTATGACTGTACGGAACATTCTGGAAGCGCAGGAGCATGAACACCTGTCCCCAAGGGCCGCCTTTTCTGACCAGTCTCTGGGGCGGCCTGTGCAGGAGGAGGAGCGGCCCGATGATGTGAGGACCTGCTATCAGCGGGACACCGACCGCATTATTCACAGCAAATCCTTCCGTCGGCTGATGCACAAAACCCAGGTCTTTCTCCTGCCGGAGGGGGACCACTACCGCACCCGCATGACCCACACCCTGGAGGTGGCACGGATCGCACGGACCATCACCAGGGCCTTGGGCCTCAACGAAGATCTCTCCGAAGCCATCGCTCTGGGCCATGATCTGGGGCACACCCCCTTTGGCCATGCCGGTGAAGACGCCCTCACCGAGGTCATGGGAAGGCCCTTCCATCACAATGAGCAGAGCCTGCGGGTTGTGGATGTGCTGGAAAAGGGCGGCCGCGGATTAAACCTGACCTATGAAGTCCGTATGGGCATAGTGGGCCATACAGGTCCCAGGCTTCCCGAAACGCTGGAAGGCCGCATTGTGAGAAAATCCGACCAGATCGCCTACATCAACCATGACATCGATGATGCCATCCGTGCGGGGATTTTGGCAGATTCGGATATTCCCCTTCCCATTGCAGCCATTTTGGGAGATACCCACAAGGAACGGATCAATACCCTGGTAACCGATTACATCCGCCATACCCTGGAAACGGGAGACATCGGGCTGTCCGATCCGGTGGACGAAGCCATGCAGGATCTGCGTGCCTTCATGTTCCGGACCGTCTACAAAAATCCTGTTGCCAAGGGGGAGGAGTCCAAGGCAAAGAGAATCATCCAGCAGCTGTACCGGTACTATGTAGAGCACCCCGATCATCTGCCGGAAACTTTTTTGCCTCAGCTCACCTTTGATGGTATGGAACAGACCGTGGCCGACTACATTGCCGGCATGACGGATAAATATGCCGTCGATAAATACACTCAGCTTTTTGTCCCCGCCTCCTGGCAGGTGCGGGGGTAGCTGGGAAGAAGGTTAGATTATGAAAAAGTACAAACGCACCCTGCCCGGCTGGCTGTGCTGGGTTTTGGGCATTCTCTCCGTCCCTGCTATGGGACTGGTGGTGCTGATGCTGCAAAAGGGCTCTGTTTTGGCCACCTTGGGCTGTTTTCGGCAGGAACCTGTTTTGTATCTGCTGAACCTGTGGCCCATTGCCGCCACCCTGGCGGTGGCCCTGTGCATCGGTGGAAATCTCTTTTACAGCATCAGCTTCACCACCTTCCTGCATGGTCTTTTCAGCTACATCAATCTCATCAAAGTCAATTCCAGAGGCGACCCCTTTGTGCCCGGTGACATTCTCCTTCTGACCGAGGGCATGGAGGCCGTTGGAAATTATGAACTGGACCTGCAAATCGGAAAGCTCTGTGCCCTTCTGGTGCTGTGTCTGATTTTGATTGGATGCGGGCTGTTCTTCAAAACTCCGAAGCTGCGCTGGTATTTCCGTGCAGGCGGCGCAACCGTGGTCCTGGCCGCCTTTGCGGTCACCATGTTGACCGTCTATCCCAGCAAAACCCTTTATGAGGAAATGAAGGGGCCCAACCGGGCCAATGTCCCGGCGGTGTTTGACAGCTTCGGCTTCCCCTACTGCTTCCTGCATAACTTTAATCTCTATCCCATGGATCAGCCGGATCAGTACGACCCCGCAGCGGCAGCCCGGTATGAATCGGACTATCGTCAGGGAC
This sequence comes from Faecousia sp., assembly GCA_029257335.1. GTDB lineage: Bacteria > Bacillota > Clostridia > Oscillospirales > Oscillospiraceae > Faecousia. The sequence continues at coordinate 32,068 of JARIBV010000073.1, read as the reverse complement.
TTCTCCCCCTGCCCGCTCCCAAGGCCCGGGAGGAAGGCGGTCCCAACATCGTGATGGTGATGTGTGAGGCCTTCACAGACCTTCCCAACAATCAGGTCTTCACCTACTCCCCGGAAAACAATCCCATCGCCCGTTTCAACCAGCTGACCCAGGACCCCAGAAGCCTCAGCGGCAGATTGGTGGTATCCAACACCGGCGCAGGCACTGCCAACACAGAATTTGATGTGCTCACAGGCTGCATGACCAACAAGCTCAGCCCCGCTACCTCCTCTGCTTTCCGTGTGGTCCACCGAAATACAGACTCTGTTCCCCGGTGTCTGCAAGAAGTCGGTTACAACACCTTTTTCATGCATCCCGGGCAAAACTGGTTCTACAATCGGGAAAGCGTATACTCCTATCTGGGGATCACCGACCAGGTGTTCCGGGAGGCTTTTACAAACGAGGACTACAAGGGCAGCTGGATCTCCGACGAAGCCTTCCTGAGAGTACTGACAGAAAATCTGGAATCCCGTGTAGACGGTGCCCCTCTGTTCACCTATGCGGTCACTATCCAGAACCATCAGGCCTACAACTACAAAAAGTACGGCTTTGAGCCGCCCTTGCCTCAGACCGAGCTTTCCCTTTCTCCGGAGGCGCAGGAACGACTGTCCGTATACTTTGAAGGTCTGAAGGATTCCTCCGACATGCTCTATGGTCTGACCCAGTATCTGGAGCAAGAGGAGGAACCCTATCTTCTGGTATTTTTCGGAGACCACCAGCCCAATCTGGGCAATGGGTTCCAGACCTTTGAGGAGCTGGGCTTTCATTATCTCAACCCGGAGGACACCCGGGGAACCCTGCAAATCTATGATGTTCCCTTCCTCATCTGGGGCAATGACGCATATCACCGGCAATATGATCTGAAGGCCCAGGCGGAAGCCGCCGGATTCAAGCAGGGAGAAAGCATCAGCAGCCACTATCTGGGCGCCCTCACCTGTCGTCTGGCCGGCGTGCAGGGGGTAGACAGTTACTTTGACTACCTCAACGAAATGCGGCAGGTGCTTCCCGTCTGCTCCGTCTATGGCTATCGCCTCCCCGACGGCACCTTCACCCAGGAGCTGCCCCCGGAGCTGCAAAGTCTGGAAGATCTCCGCTGGAACTGGCAATATTATCGGCTGAAAACGCAAAAAGAGTAAAAAACATCTGGCTTTCCGTTTCTGCGGAAGGCCAGATCTTTTTAATTTTGAACTTTCCTAAGAGCGTCCCTTTTATGGGACCGATCTTCTACTATACTGATTCCACCCCGAAGCGGAACTCCGTCACGGACTTTGCCCGCTGCCCCGCCTTTACCACAGGCTGCGGCCACTGGGGATGGTTCACGCTGTCCGGTGCAAACTGGGTTTCCAGACATACGGCACTGTTCGGGCCGTAAAGGGCCCCGTCCTTCCCCACCGTGTCCAGAAAGTTGGCGCAGTAGACCTGAATTCCCGGGCAATCGGTGAACACCGTCATGGAAATACCGGTCCGGGGGCTATAGAGCTTGGCTGCGGGCACCGCAAAGTCAGCCGGGTCCAGCACCAGATTGTGGTCAATGCCCTTCTGAGGCGCCAGAAGCGGCTCCTGCTGCCGATTCCGTCCCAATTCCCTGGGTCTGCGGAAGTCCAGCACCGTTCCTTCCACCGGGAGCACTTCCCCCGTGGGAATGGAGGCGCTGTCCACCTGGGTATAGTGGCTGGCACGGACAGACAAAAGCTGTTCCATAGCCGCCTCAGGCTTGTCCTGGCCTGCCAGGTTAAAATAGCTGTGATTGGTCATGTTGAACACCGTATCCCGGTCAAAGATTCCCTCATACGTGATTCTGAGGGTGGTCCCTGAAACCTCATAACAGACCTTCACCTTGCCGCCGCCGGGAAAGCCCTGATCCATGTGAGGCGTATCCAGGCCAAAGGTAACGGCGTTGGAGCAGACGGACAGGACCTTCCACAGCCGATGATACCACACATCCGGGCCGCTGTGCAGGCTGTTTTTCCCCTCGTTGGCCTCCAGCTCCACCGGCTGGCCATTCAAAAGGAACCGGCTGCCCCCAATGCGGTTGGCGTTGCGGCCCACACAGGCGCCGATGCAGCCCCCTTCCGTAAGATAGGACTCTCCGCTGCCAAAGCCCAGGCACACATCGGTGGCGGCCCCTGTCCGGTCTTTTGTTTCCACCCGGACCAGGGTGGCTCCCAAATCAGACACCTGGATTTTCAGTTCGGAGCTGCAGATGGTATAGAGCATGGCCTGCTGTCCGTGGGGCAGGGTTCCAAAGTATTCTGCCATATGTTATGTCTCCCTTCAAACAAAACGGTAAAACTTGAAAATTGCGCCTTCTACACTTATTTTCATTATACCTGCCGGGTCTTCCGATTTCAAACCTTATTTCACCAGTTGCCCGGTATTTTTGTCGCTTTGCCCTGATAGGAGTCTAACACATCGGTCTTCAAAAACCGCACAAAAAATGTCACAAAATATCAGACACAAAATTTAGTGTTTTTATGCTTGCATTATACACAATATGTTGTATAATAGACTGCGTTCCCCCAAGGATTGGGGGATGTGATCTGTCCCCACTGGGACCAACCGCATTACCAGAGAGGAGAGCTATTATGAAAATTATTAAGAGAAACGGCACAGAAGTCGTTTTTGATCTAGAGAAAATCCGTTCCGCTGTCTCCCGCGCCAACAGCGCCGTGGAGGAGCAGTTCCAGCTGACCCCCGTGCAGATTTCCCGCATCGCCCAGAGCGTGGCGCTGCACTGCGAGCAGATGGGCCGCAGCCCCGCCGTGGAAGAGATCCAGGATCTGGTAGAAAAAGAGATCATGGCCCACGGCACCTTTGAGGTGGCCAAGGAGTACATCACTTACCGCTATACCCGCAGCCTGGTCCGCCGTTCCAACACCACTGACGATCAGATCCTCAGCCTCATCGAGAGCAACAACGAAGAGGTCAAGCAGGAAAACGCCAACAAAAACCCCGCCATCAACGCCGTGCAGCGTGACTATATGGCCGGTGAGGTGTCCAAGGATATCACCCGCCGAATCCTGCTGCCCCGGGATGTGGTGGAGGCCCATGAGGCCGGCATCATCCATTTCCACGATGCCGACTACTATGCCCAGCATATGCACAACTGTGATCTGGTTAATCTGGAGGATATGCTGCAAAACGGCACCGTCATCTCCGGCACCATGATCGAAAAGCCCCATTCCTTCTCCACCGCCTGCAACATCGCCACCCAGATCATTGCCCAGGTGGCCTCCAACCAGTACGGCGGCCAGTCTATCAGCTTGGCCCATCTGGCACCCTTTGTTCAGGTCAGCCGGGAAAAGATTCGCCTTGCCGTGCGCCGGGAGCTTCAGGAATTCGGTGTGGAGCCTGCACCAGAAGTGGTCTCCAAGGTGGTGGAAGACCGCCTGAGAGAAGAGATTCGCCGCGGCGTGCAGACCATTCAGTATCAGGTGGTCACCCTCATGACCACCAACGGACAGGCCCCCTTCATCACCGTGTTCATGTACCTCAACGAGGCAAAGAACGAGCAGGAGAAGAAGGATCTGGCCGTGATCGTGGAGGAAATGCTTCTTCAGCGCTGCGAAGGTGTGAAAAATGAAAAGGGCGTGTGGATCACCCCCGCCTTCCCCAAGCTCATCTATGTTCTGGAAGAGGACAATGTGAAGGAGGGCACCCCCTACTGGTACCTCACCAAGCTTGCCGCCAAATGCACCGCAAAGCGTATGGTGCCGGACTACATCAGCGAAAAGAAAATGCTGGAGCTGAAGGTAGACAAAAACGGGGAGGGCCACTGCTATACCTGCATGGGCTGCCGTTCCTTCCTGACCCCCTATGTGGACGAAAACGGAAAGCCCAAGTACTATGGTCGGTTCAACCAGGGCGTTGTGACCATCAATCTGGTGGATATAGCCCTGTCCTCCGGCAAGGACATGGAAAAGTTCTGGAAAATCTTTGACGAGCGTCTGGCCCTGTGCCACAAGGCTCTGATGTGCCGCCACAATCGTCTGCTGGGCACCCTGTCCGATGCAGCCCCCATCTTGTGGCAGTATGGCGCTCTGGCCCGTCTGGAAAAGGGCGAGCCCATCGACAAGCTGCTCTATGGCGGTTATTCCACCATTTCCCTGGGCTATGCCGGCCTTTATGAGTGCGTCAAATACATGACCGATCACTCCCACACCGACCCCGAAGCCACCCCCTTTGCTTTGGAGGTCATGCAGCACATGAACGATGCCTGCGCTGCCTGGAAGAAGGAGCATAACATCGACTTCAGCCTTTACGGCACCCCTCTGGAATCCACCACCTACAAGTTCGCCAAATGCCTCCAGAATCGCTTCGGCATGATTCCCGGCATTACTGATAAGAGCTACATCACCAACTCTTACCATGTCCATGTGTCCGAGAACATTGACGCCTTCTCCAAGCTGTCCTTTGAGGCGCAGTTCCAGCGTCTCAGCCCCGGCGGTGCCATCAGCTATGTGGAAGTGCCAAACATGCAGAACAACATTGACGCCGTTCTGAGCCTCATGCAGTTCATTTATGACAACATCATGTATGCCGAACTGAATACCAAATCCGACTATTGCCAGGTCTGCGGCTATGACGGAGAGATCATGATTGAAAAGGACGAGGACAACAAGCTGGTCTGGACCTGCCCCCAGTGCGGCAACCGTGACCAGAGCAAGATGAATGTTGCCCGCCGCACCTGCGGATACATCGGGACGCAGTTCTGGAATCAGGGCCGCACACAGGAAATCAAAGACCGGGTTCTGCACCTGTAATGTAAGAGATGTAAAAACAGGAATTTCCTTATTGGGCAGTTAATATGGATGTAAAATGCGGCATTATATTGTTTCTGCTATAGGTGCGAGGAGAATGTATCAATATGGTTTTTCAAGACAGTGTTTATTATTCAACACTTATGCGTGGGGATGTTTCTGCAGTTATGGCATATTTGATGCAGTTCCCGGAGCAGTCTTATCGCCTTGTCCCACTACAACAGATTTTTGCAAAGGAACAATATATTTCCTACGACATTCCACCGAAGTTAAATAGTCTGATATTGGCATACCAGCAGTACTATCGCAACGTGTTTTATCTGCATATGGATATCAAATTGGCAACACAACAACTGAGAAATACACTTGCCCAGTTTCTAGATATTCACGACGAATGTGTTGATTTAGACACAATGGAGGAAAATCAGATTACCGCCGTATTTTCCCATTATGGTCTATACTTCACGGGAGGTAAAACGGATGGATATTATGGTCCTTATATTTGGAAAACTTCGGAGGATAAACACTATTCTGTGGAACTCCCAGATGGAATGCAATCATATACTGTGCGGATGATGAGTGGGTTCATTACAAAAAGCTGGTTGGATTATGTTTCAAATGGTGAAATCTCGACGGGAGGTTGGACTGATAGAGACGGCGTTATATCCTGCGATTCTTCAGCCTATGATTTGGAGGGTGAAGAATTTCAAATATCATTATTAAAACATGAAGCGCAGCACGCTATTGACCTGTTTCGTTGGCCAAATATGCAAAGCAATCAGCTTGAATATCGAGCAAAATTAGTGGAGTTGATCTATTCAACGAAGCGGAATCTGTTGAAGCGTTTTCTCAGCGAGGCTGATCCGCACCAAGTAGACAATGGTCATGCCATAGCATCCTATAAAATTATAAGTGCATTCAAAAACTATATGGATTGCGATGAGAAGGCGTTACAATCCCTACCAATTTCTCAGATTCAAAAAACAGCTTTATGCTTGTTTCAGAGTTCAAGATCTAATGAAGATTCACTGGTGTTGTAGAATATCACACATATTGGAATAAATTTGACAATTTATAAAGAAAGTGGAGTGTATCGAAACCTGATACACTCCGCTTTGCTTTTTGGAATTTCGAAACCATCCTTAAGGGGCGCAACCTTTCCGGTAGCTCCCGATTTCTTTTTTACTCTTCCATGAAAATTCTCATGTCTTTTCTCAGATCATAGGCCGTCAGTGTGTTGGCATCCAGATCTGTTTTGTGCATGTCCACCGCAGTGATGGCACAGTTATCATAGGTGGTGTAATAATAAATCCCCTTGTCTGTATTGCAGCAGCTGGAATAGATGGTGGTGTCATACTTGCCGTTTCCCGCATCACAGCAGCCTCTCAGCATGGAAACACTGGCCAGGATATGGAAAAACTGGCTGATGCTCTCCTCCTCTGTCTCACCGGACTTGGAATGAAGCTTGTGAAAGGCAGCACGGACAAACCGTGAGGCGGAAGAAACATCACCGGGAAGGCCCAGTGCGCCCATTCCTCTGCAATATTTGTTCAGAGAAATCTCCTTGCAGAATCGGTTTTCCGGCTCCATGGGAGTGAGATTGATAAAATCTGCCAGATGGGTCATCTGATAGTCAAAGGGCGGATTATTGGTGAGGACCCCCACAGGGTTTTCATGGATGTGGAGGCCGTCTGCCATACTCTCCACTACCAAAGAACCACTTCTGTCCGAAATCAGCCAATGCAGATGGGCCAGGGGCAGTTCCGGAGAAAAGGCTTCATCCAGAATGCTCATTCGCTCCAGAAGCGTTCTGGCCTGGTGCAGGTTTGCGCACTGACTCAAAATCCAAGGCACCAGCTCAAACAGAGCCACATTGTCCTTTCCTTCTGTCTCCGGGAAGAATACTGCCGGACCCTGAAAGTTTAGTCCCGCCATGCTAAGTCCCTTTTCGTTGGTGGCTTCATAATACAAAGGGTAGTCCTTTTGTACGAAGGCCATGCCAATCATGGCATAGTGGTGGTTGATATCAGGAAGCTTTCGGAAGTGGAGCGGAAAATTCCGGGGCATCACCACCACCTGCTCCATATAGGAATATTCCAGATCCAGATTTCGGCCAAAATAAAAATCTTTTGTTTGGTATGTGATTGCTGTACACATATGATTTCCTCCAATACGCAAAATGCACGGTCAGTCCTCTGCCTGGCACGAAAGCCCGGAAGCTTCTGCTGAACCGAATATCAAAAGGCTTCCTCAGGCAAGGAAGCCTTTTGTCTGTTACGAATCCGCACTCCCACAAGTCCCTGTTTTTCCACAGCCCTCCTGTGTTGCCGTGGAAAACAGAAGGCGCAAATCCAATCTGTGTTTTATTCGTCCATTCCCTGCAAGCTGAGGCGATCCAGAACTTCCTGACCACGAGCCGTCAGCGCCACACTTCCCCGGAGAGGGTAGGCCCCATAGGCAGTATAGTCAAAATTCGTAAGCGGCTTGTCAAAGTCCAGACTCACCAGGCCTTTCAGGGACAGGTGTTCCAAAATCCGGCACACATCCTCTCTGGCATATCCCAGAGGCTCCAGGCATACAGGGTCCATGGTGTCCACCCGTCGGGCCACAGGAAGGAACGCCACCTCCCCCAGTTTTTCCAGGATCAGGATCTCCGGTTCCGTCAGATACAGGGCCGAGCGGCAGCCGTTGCAGCCTCCGCCACCTCCGCAGCCGCCACATCCGCCGCAGCTGCCACAGGTTTCACATCCCATGAATCAATCCTCCGCTCTGTATACGATGTTTCCGTCCACCACCGTCATCCAGGATTCTGCACCAACGGTCTGCATGGGGTCTGCGGTCCAGATGACCACATCGCCGTCCTTCCCCTTCTCCAGACTGCCCACCCGGTCAGCGATCCCGGTATAGGTGGCCGGATTGATGGTGATGGCCTTCCACGCCTCCTCCTGTTCCAGACCACCCTGGACTGCCAGCGCGGCACACAGGGGCAGATATTGCAGCGGGATAACGGGGGCATCGGTGATGATGCTGACAGGCACCCCGGCATGGTGAAGCTCTGCGGCGGTGGTGAAGCTCTTGTTTCTCAGTTCAATTTTGGTCTTGCTGCCAAAGGAGGGGCCCACAAAGGCAGGCAGACCCTCCTGCCCCAGCTCCTCGGCAATGAGGGCACCGTCGGTGCAGTGATCCAGGGTCAGCTTTACCCCGAATTCCTTTGCGATCCGGATGGAGGTAAAAATATCATCGGCACGGTGGGCATGGGCCTTCAGGGGGATTTCTCCCTCCACAACAGGAATCATGGCTTCCAGCTTCATGTCAAATTTAGGATTTTTTCCTTCCTTCTTTTCCCGGGCGTACTCCTGCGACTTGAACAGCAGCTCCCGCAAAAGTGCCGCCGTTCCCATGCGGGTCATGGGGCTCTTTTTCATAGAGGCGCCATAGCATCGCTTGGGATTCTCTCCAAAGGCGCACTTCATGGCCAGGGGGCTCTTGACCACCATCTTATCCACCCGATTGCCCCAGAGCTTGATGGCCGCAAAGGTACCGCCCACCACATTGGCACTGCCGGGGCCGGTGCAGGCAGTGGTAACGCCTCCCTGCAAAGCCAGACCAAAGGCTTCATCCTGGGGATTGATCGAGTCAATGGCCCGAAGCTGAGGGGTCAGAGGCTCGATGATTTCATTATAATCGTGGCCTTCCCATCCCATGCCTTCGTTGTCCAGACCAATGTGGCAATGGGCCTCCACACAGCCGGGGGTCACCAGCCGGCCCTGTGCATCGATCACCCGGGCCCCTTCCGGTGCGTTCAGGCACTGCCCCACTTCCAGGATTTTTCCGTCATCGCCAATGAGGATCTGGCCGTTTTCCAGTTCCAGGCCCGCCATGGTCTTAATATGTCCGTTTTGAATCAGCAGCATACGATCATACTCCTTCTTGGTTTGATTTCATTATTGCATACATTGCAGAATTTCATTGAAATAGTGATCCGCCGCAGGCATGCCGCTGCCCACCATCAGGCGGATCTCCAGAACCTGACACAGATCATACACCACCCCATACAGCCGATCATCCCGGATGCAGATGGTGGCGGGGCAGCCTTCCCCGGCAATAAACTGAGACACCATGGAAAGCGCCGTCTCATGGAAATCATCCTCTGCCTTTCCCGTCTCCTGTCGGATACACATACCATTCTCCCGATTCAGAAGCACGGTGGCTCTGGGGAAATAGCCGGGCTTTCCCGGTTCCGGCTGAATGGGGGTGGGAATATAGAAGCTGTCCAGTTCCAGCACCATGTCCAGTTTCTCTGCCTGCCGCAGAGGGGCAAGTTCTTCCTCTTCCATCACCAGCCGGGGGAAATATTCAAAGATTTCAGGAGGCGTGGTCTGGGTAATTTCCCACTGATCGCCCTGCCGTTTGCAGCTCAAAAATCGCTCCCGGTCATATTCTGCCTGAATCTTCCCCATACGGAGCCACTGCGTACACGCCCGCAGTCCTTCCAAGGCCCAGGTCATCAGCTCCGCCTGGTCCGCATCCAAATACCAGGGAATATACCCCGGCTTTTCCGATCGAAAATAGATCCACTGCCTGTCATAGCTCCGGCCCAACTGCTTGAGCACGCTGAGGTCAGGGACCATCAGCTCTTCCTTTGGCCCAAAGAAGCAGCCTGTAAACTCCTGCTCATAAATATGAAGCAGCTGGTTTTCTCCTTCCGGGGCATTGATGAGGCGGCTGAGGCGTTCCAGTCCCTCTGTGGAATCATACACATTGACCCCCAGATTCTCTCCGGCGTGACCCAGCACTGCGCAGTAAACCGGGCGTTCCCGCCCCGGCACCATCACTTCCACCAGATCTGTGTCCCACAAAAGCTCCCAGGGTTCCAGGGCTTCAATCTGCTCTGCCTCTCGGTAAAGCTTCTCCCACTGAGGCAGCGTTGGTGATTTTTCTCCCATGTTCCATTCCTCCGGCGTTTTTTCTCTAAAATTCGTCTCTCTGACCTATCCCACCACTTCCCACCCATGGAAAGTTTGGGCTAAGCTCCACTGTTTCTTTCCATCCGACATGCAAGAGATTTATCTGAATGTCTCATTAAAATTATATCATCGAGATATGAACAAATCTACCTTTTCTTTTCACGAAACGGCATCCATGTTGATACAAAAAACGGTACCCGGGAGCCGCTCACTCCCGGGTACCACTTTCGTATTCTTTTATCGAGTCTTAAAACCGCTCCATCTGGGAGATGTCCAGCACGAAGACGGTGACACCGCCGCAGGGAACCTGCACCGGAATGACGGGCATCATGGGAGGCTCACTGCCAAATGTGGGCATTGTATTCTGATACACAGTTTCAGAGCGCTGGCCTGCATTGTCCTTGAGGATCTGCAGGGCCTCATCCAGCCGGGTATGTTCCAGACCCACCATAATGGTGACGCTCCGCTTTTTCAGGAAACCACCCACAGAGTTCAGCACCGTGACATAAAAGCCGCTACGGTTCAGCGCCCGAATGACCTGCTCATAGTCATCTCCCTGTAAGATCGCCATAATCATCTTATCACAGACATTATTTGCCATAATAAACACCCTTTCCATACGGCTGTGGGCCGCTTGTTTTATCTATCATAGCACATAGTAGAAGCATTTGCAAGTGTAATATCATAGCCAGAGGTGATCTTGTCACGGACGATATGGGATGGTTTTTCTATAATCTCTTTAGAATTGCGTTGCTCATGCCCGGAAAATCTGTTACAATAAGGGCAGAGAACGAAAGGAGCACATTATGGATCTCAAACAACTGAAAGAAAAAATGGATGCCGCCCACTATGTCTATGACGACACCCTGCTGACCGTTCTGGGGGTGGCTTTGGAGCTGGGCCGCCCTCTGCTGATAGAAGGCGCCGCCGGTGTCGGCAAGACAGAAATTGCCAAGGTCATGGCCCAGGCGCTGGACAGAGACCTGGTGCGTCTGCAATGCTATGAAGGTCTGGACGAAAGCAAAGCCCTGTACGAATGGAACTATCAAAAGCAGCTCCTGTCCATCCAGGTGAATATGGGAACCCAGGACAAAGATGCCCTGACCCGGGGCCTGTTCAGCGACGAATATCTGCTGGAGCGGCCTTTGCTGAAATCCATCCGCTCAGAAAAGCCCGTGGTACTTCTGATTGATGAAATCGACAAGGCAGACGAGGAATTTGAGGCATTCCTGCTGGAGCTTCTTTCCGAAATGCAGGTCTCCATCCCCGAGGTGGGCACCATCCGGGCCAGGTCTGTTCCCTTTGTGGTCCTGACCTCCAACCGGGCCAGACCCCTTTCCGAAGCCCTGCGCCGCCGCTGTGCATATCTCTACATCCAGTACCCCGATCTGGAAAAGGAGCTTTCTATTTTGCGGGCAAAGCTGCCCCATGTGGACGACCGGCTGTGTGCGCAGGTGGCTCTTGCGGTGCAGAAGCTCCGCTCCAACGAAAGCATTATGAAAAAACCCTCCATCGCAGAAACCTTGGACTGGGCCGCCGCACTGGACGCTCTGGGAATCCGGGAGCTGACCCCCGATGCCATGCTGAAAACTGCTGGGTTTGTGCTGAAAAACAGCGAAGATTTTTCCGCTCTGGAGGAATGTCATGTCTGACCCCAAGGTCTATCTGGAGAAGCTCTCCCTCTTTGGGCGAATGCTGCAAAAAGAAGGGCTTACGGTCAGTCCTTCCGAGACCGCCGATGCCGGAAGGATCCTCATTGCCCTGGGCTTTGAGGATCGAACCCGAGTGAAAGCAGCCCTCAGAGCCATCTATGCCAAGACCCGGGAGGAGCAAACCACCTTTGACCGGGTGTTTGATGGGTTTTTCCTCTCCCGGGAGGCTATGGAGGAGCTGGCCAAGAAGCATCAGCAGGAGGAATCCTGTCAGCAGCAGCAGCGCCAGGAGGTCCAGGAAGAGCTGCAAATCAACGGCAGCCCTATGGAGCTCAGTCAGGAGCAGCAGGAGATCTACGCCACCATTCCCCAGTCTCAGCGTCAGAAACTCCAGCAATTCATGGAAAAATATAAGGAAAGTTCCCAGAGAAATCCGAATCTCTACAATAATTTCATCCACTCCGTGTTCACCAAGGCCATTTTGGAGCAGCAGATGCGCATGGACTCCGCCGGGGTGGACTGCATGGAGATGGACCCGGAGCTGGGCATTCTCTACCGGGACATCACCAAGTTTCGTGATACCGAGATCCCCAAGGCCATTTCCATGATCCAGACCATTACCCGGCAGCTCAACGGCGAACTTTCCGCCAAGCGCCGCCGCCACGGTCACACGGGGACCCTTGATTTTCGTCGCACCATCCGCAAGGGTCTTCAGACCGGCGGCAGCTTGTACCAGCTGTGCTACCGGAAAAAGCGGAGCCGTCGGCGGCGATTGGTGCTTTTGTGCGATGTATCCGGCTCTATGGTGCAGTTTTCGGAATTTGCACTGCGGTTTATCCAGTCCCTCAATCAGGTGGCAGAAAATTCCGAAACCTACCTCTTTTCGCAGGATCTATACCAGGCAGACCCCTTCAGTCTGCAAAATATGTCCCTGTTTCGGGAGTATGTAAAAAAATCCGGTCTGTATGGCAGAGGTACGGATTTGGGTACCGCTTTGGAAAAGCTCATGGCCCGCCGCCCCTGTCCTCTCACCGGGTCTACCACTCTTATTATTCTTTCCGATGCCAAAACCATCGACCAGCCCCGGGCCATCAAGGCCCTTTTGGACGCAAAGCGGCTGTCCGGGGATGTGCTGTGGCTGAATCCCATTCCGGCCTCTCAGTGGCCGTATCTGAACTCCGTGCAAACCATGTCCGCCCTGTGCCCCATGGTATCTTGCAGTACCCTTCAGGCTCTGGCTGCCGCCTGTCGGAAGCTGGCGGTTGGCAGCAAGGGATGACGGCACTCAGGAGGTACCCTATGAAGCGTTTCGCTAAAATTTATGTGGAGATTTCCAATCTATGCAACCTTCGCTGTGCCTTCTGTCCGGGCACAAAGCGCCCGCCCCGGGCCATGAACCGCCATGAGTTTTCAAAGCTCCTGCCCAAGCTTCACCCTTACACAGACTTTCTCTACTTTCACCTTATGGGAGAGCCTCTGTGTCACCCGGAGCTGGAGGACTTCCTAGCCCTTGCCCACGAAGCCGGGTTTCGGGTGATTCTCACCACCAACGGCACGCTGCTCGCCCGGCAGCAGAAAATCCTGCTGGCTGCCCCTGCTCTGCACAAGGTCAATGTCTCCCTGCACGCCTTTGAGGCCAACGACCTGGCCATTCCCTTTGAAACCTATTTAGAGCAGTGCTTCTCCTTTGGCCGGGCCGCCCAGGGAAAGAAGCTGGTGAGCTATCGTCTATGGAATCACGGAGGGCAGGACCGTAAAAATCAGGAGATTTTGTCCTCCATGGAAGCCCACTTCCCTCTCCCCTGGGTAAAAGAGCGGCGGGGCACCCGAATCGGAAACCGAATTTATCTGGAATATGGGGATAAATTCGACTGGCCGGACCTCAGTGCGCCGGAAGGAGGAAGCCGGGTATTCTGCTACGGACTCCGGGACCAGCTGGGTGTGTTGTGCGACGGGACCGTGGTACCCTGCTGCCTGGATCACGAAGGTGATATTTCCTTAGGAAACCTCTTTGAACAGGATTTGGAAGAAATTTTGAATTCTCCCAGAGCAAATGCCATCTATGATGGCTTTTCTCAGGGAAAGGCCGCAGAAGAGTTGTGCCGCAAGTGCGGGTATGCCCGTCGGTTTTCCTGAATTTTAGAAAGAAACGGTACAAAAGCAGTGGGAAGTTCCTATGCTTTCGTACCGTTTTTTCAGTTTAAGGGGAAAATGAAGTCATTGACCGCATCCGCACCATTTGCCGATTGATGCAGCGGCCAAAAATCTTCACATCCAGCAAAGCCCACATCCACGAAATCAACAGGCAACTGTGCAAATAAAGAAACCTGCCGCAAAGCAACAGCCTTGCAGCAGGTTTTCTTTATGAAATTTCATAAGTAATGATGGGTGCGCTGGAATTAAAGTGCAGCTCGAACTCGCCGCAGTTGCAGGTAAAAACCATCTCGTCCAAAAGCGGTTCTCCGTCTACCATGGGAATCGCAGGAGGATGTTGGGGCAACAGGTGCTGACACTGCTCCTGGTCCTGAATTGGTTCCGTTTCTTCCGTGGTCTCAGGCACTTCCCTGGATTCTGTAGAGGCTGTGGGTGCAGGCTGTTCCACCCCTTTGCTTTCCGGCATCGGTGTCACTTCCTGGGTCTGCGGCTTTTCTTCTTCCTCAGAAGATTCATTCTTTTCCCAATAGAACAGAGAGTCCCACACGCTGCTGGACCCGCCCAATCCAGTCAGGCCGTTGGAGCTTACCGCAGTGCCGCCGTTTCCTGGAACATAGCTGCCAAAGCGTCTCCAGTACTTGTTTTGCGCCAATCGGCCTCGGTAGGCCCCGGCTTCCTCCATCCCAGCAGGTCGCTCATAGTTGACACACCAGTAATAGGCCGCATCATATGCGCCCTGAGAATCATTCGAAACACTTCTCAAGTATTTGTATGTATTGGGAAAATCATTCCTCAGGTCAAACAGCAGGAAATTGAGCTGTCCTTCCAAAGTCCGATAGTCATAACCACGAGACCTGCAAAAGGTTTTGAGTGCGTCAAAACGGCTTTCATGCCACTGACACAAGCCAAAGCTGGACCCACCATCGCCATAACAAACCAGGTTGAAACTGGATTCCGCCTCCATATTGGCCATGATGCCGCAAGCCGCAGCCGGATTCAGCCCCATCTGCTGGGTCATAAATTCAAAAATTTGCCGCTCGTCACCATACTCGGAAGCCTCCACCCCAGGTACCAGGAGCAGAGCCATTCCCAACAGCACAACGCCGATCAAGAAACGCCGACATACGGATTTTAACTTCATAGAGCCACCTCGCTGTTTTGTATTACACTTCATTTGGATCAGACAGATTCAGGATATTGATGGAATGTCTGATATGGGTTGCCATTGCGTGTTTTGCGCCCTGGCCATCCCTCCTGCGTAAAAAATCCACCAAAATCTCATTATCCCGGATGGTGGGCTGGGCCAAAAGGCCGTTGACATCCATAGCCGCCCAAGCCTCATGGAGAGCATTGTGGATAATGGGAAGGAGCTGCTCCATATACGGGTTATGTGCTGCCGCAACAAAGGCCTGATGAAAATCCTCTTCCGCACTGTCAAAATCACGGCCCTGACGAATGGCATCTGCCACCGCCTCTGCCTTTTGCGCGATTTCACTCAGTTCCTCATTGGACCCCCGCAGACAGGCAAGCCTGGCCAGTTCCGGCTCAATCATCATTCGGATTTCATACAGATCTTTCAGCCTGGCCTGAACGGATTCCAGCTTTTGCAGGCCGATGTCCACCTCTGCGCTGCTGCGATCCAGCACAAAGGTTCCGCTGCCACGCCGCACCTCCAGATACCCCTGGGCTGCCAGAGACCGAACTGCCGCCCGTACTGTGGTTCGGCTGACCCCAAAGAACTCACAAAGCTGCACCTCACCGGGCAGCTTTGCTCCGGGTGCACAGTGGGGATCCGTCCGAATCATACGCAGCAGCTGATCTGCTGTCTGGTCCATGAGCCTGGGAGATTGCATGTGTGCCATGGCATTGACCGCTCCTTTCACATTTCCATCATTATGCCACATCTTACAAAAAATTGCAACCCAAACCGGGAAAGAAACAGCACCTTTTCTAATCCGCACAGAAAAATGCTGCCCCACAGCACTCTGTGAGGCAGCATCTCTTCGTTTCCTTCTTCCGGAGGTCAGGCGTTCAGAAGGTTCCGATTTTTACTTGGAATAGCGCATGAGCACCGTTGCACCCTGTGCACGGGTTGCGGTGTTTGCAGGATACAGACGGTTATCCATACCCTCGATCAATTCTTCCGCAACGGCCCAGGCCATGGGAATCTTTGCAAAGTCATGTACATTCTGTGCATCATCAAACTTGCTCAGATCCCCGGCAGCGTTCACATCTTTCCCGTTCAGCTCCGCGTAGCGATACAGGAAGGTCACCATCTGCTCTCTGGTCATAACATGGCCGGGTGCAAAGGTGGTTTCGGTGACGCCGTCTGTGACACCGACCTCTGCGGCCCACACAACTGCATCGGTGTACCACTTGTCCTCCTGCACATCGGTGAAGGGATTCTCTCCCGTAACCTCGGGATTGCCTGCCATGCGGTACAGCATGGTAACCATCTGCCCGCGGGTAATCTTGCCGTTGGGGTTAAAGAGGTGATCGCCCACACCCTCCATGATACCGTTTTCCAGAACGAAGTCAACGCCTTCGTGGTACCACTTGGTGCAATCCAGATCCTCAAATCCCTTGCAGGGGCAATGGTCCGTATCAGCGGGAATGACTTCCGTCTCGGTCTCGCCGCAGACCGAGCAGGTTCTGGTCTTTTCTCCATCGGCAAAGCAGGTGGCTTCCTTGGTCACGGTCCACTCAGACCACTGGTGACCCTTCGCCGGAATTACTTCGCCCTTGGCAATCAGCTTGCCGCAGTCCAGGCAGTAGGTGTCGCCGGTGTAGCCGTCCTTGGTGCAGGTGGCTTCCACAGCATTGCGAACCTCGGTGTTCTCATGGGTAAACTCGATCTTCAGCTCTTCCTTGCCGCCTGCTGTGCGATTCACCTGAAGGGTCTCCACAGTGAGGTTGGAGGCTTCTTCGGTCAGTGCCTTAAATTTCAGGGTGGCAACGGCATCGCCCGCAGGGATTTCACTCAGGGAAACATAGCCAAAGGTGACCTTGCCCGCTTCCTGCACCTTGGAGGTGTAGGCACCGTGAACGGTGAGCTCCACCAGCTCCAGCTTGGAGGCATCATAGGCCGCACGAATGAGGCCATTGGTAGAAGCAACATCCGCACCGGCAGCGTCCTTGGCTGTAATGGTGACGGTAACCGTCTTTTCCTCCGCCTCAACCTTGGAAGCAGGCTGCATTTCCTCCCGGGACTGTCTGGCCTCTTCGGTCATCTGGAAAATCTTGTCAGAGGTGTCATTCCGCAACTCCTCCATGGCGGCCTTCATCTGCTCAGCCGTTACTTCCTCGGCTTCGATTTCCTGGTCAGCATGGAATACTCTGCGTGCAGTTTCCGGATTGGGGTGATTGTTGGTAACTTCTGTAAGCATTGCGGGCCAGACCTCGTCTCCAAAGGTTCCAATCCGCTCGGCATGATACATTTCGTTGTTATCATCCAGGGCCAGACGATACAATTCGCTGGAATCTCCGTTGAAGTAGGACAGATACAAAACACCGTTCGGGTCTGCGACCATGGAGCAGAACATCTTTTCCTTGTTGTCGAAGCCGTCGAAGCTCAGGCCCAGATCGCTGGGATACTGTGCCAGCCGTGCTCTGTAATCTTCCCCGTTCCAATAGGTATAGAAGTGGTAGACCATGCCCTTATTGTCTAGCAGCACCAGATGCTCCGTATCCAGCTTTTCTCCCGTATTGGGGACTGTATACTGTTCATAACCCATGGAAGTGATGGCCGTCAGGTACTCAATGGCACCATAGAGGTTAAGTGCCTTGTTGTCCAGGTGCATGGGGTCCTTGGGGGGCAGGAAATAATAGGCATAGACAGAGAACACCTTGGGCGTCTCGTCTGTAGAGAAATAGGAGCTGTATGCCATATCCCACAGAGGAATTCCTGCGCCGTTGGTTTCAGAGGTTTCCAGAGCAGTGCCGTCTTGTCCAAACTTGTGCATCAAAAGACCCTTTGTGTTGTCCTGCACATAGTAAGTCTGATTCTTGGGGTCGTAGGCGGCAGAGTTTACGGTGGTGTCAATCTCCGCACCCGGCGTCCAGATGTCCTTCTCTGCCATGTTCCAGGAGAAGAGTTTGGACTTGCCGTCCTTATCCTGCAAGACGCCCTTCAAGGTAACATCGACTTTTTCCACGGTGACGGTACACTTGGCCGTCATCTTGGGATTCAGAACAGATGTGGCGGTCACAGTGGTTGTACCGATTCCAACCGCCGTCACAATACCGTTCTGGTCAACTCTTGCGATCTCGTCATTCTCAGAGCTCCAGGTAACGCTGCGGTCGGTTGCCGTCCAGGGCTGCACCAGAGCAGACAGCTTCTTGGTGGTGCCATTGAGCATACTGAGGGTGTCTTTACTCATAATGACACCGGAAACCTCATCAGTGGGCTTCAGCTCGTCGTCTCCGGCGGCACGCTCCGGGATCACCAGGCAGGAAATCTCTTCCCGCAGGTCATTGTACACCTTGGAAGTGCCGGTCTTGGGGTCCATTTCTACATAATAGGACCGGCCAACGGTATACCCTTCGCTGTTTCTTTCGGTATAGAAGGAGTTCCAGCACAGGGTTCCCGTGTTGGGATTGATTTCCATGGCCTGAACGAAGTCGCTGGTTATATCAGCCTTCTGCTCAACCGCTGCCACAAACTGAGGCTCATTCATGGAAGTCAGTGTGAACTTATAAATCTTATTGGTTTTCAGCTCATTGCAGTAGAAGGTCCCCTCTGCATCACAGGCCAGCGTGTTGGTCTTCAGGCCAATGGTGCCCATCTCTTCGGTCTTGCCGGTCAGCTTATCAATGGTATACAGCTTCTCATCGCTGATGCCATAGATTTTCTTATCTGCCCGGTTATAGGCCATGTCAGAGAACATCATGCCGGCGTCTACGATCAGGTTCTCTTCGGCCAGATCATCTTCCGGCATTGCATAGAGTTTTCCATCTTTGGTGGATGCAAATACGGTGTGATCTGCAATGGTAGCGCCCACGAATACATTTTGGGTCTCGCTGTAAGGCTCCAGGCCATGGGCTGCATCGGGCTTATATGCGGTGTCCTTGTCGAATGCAAACCAGTACTGGGACTTTTCATCCATGGAGAATGCCATCATCTGGGGAAGAGGCTGCTGTTCGCCGATCTCCATGTCCAGCATGTAAGTGGTGGTGTTCATGGCGTAGTCCACAACCTGAAGGGCAAATTTCTTGCCGCTTACATTGGAAAGATCCAGCTCATACTTTGCCTCTGCGCCGGGCTCAATCTCCTGAATGGCACCGGTTGAAGCGCAGACCTTGGTGCCGGTCTTGTTATACAGCACCACAGCTGCAATATACTGGTTATCCGAAGCTGTCACCACCAGTTTATTGCCGGTGAAGCTGTGAGACACATCCTTGATGACAGGGGCGGTGTTATCTACCACCAGAGGCAGATTGAAGCTTGCGCCATGTCCCAGCTCATCCCAGCGGACTTCCCCCTGGGCATTGGTGTAATACTCGGGAGCCAGGGTCAGATCCAGCAGGAGCTTGTCCCCCTCGTCCGCACCCTTGGGCTTAAAGTTGGTTTTCAAGGTATACCCGGTTTCCTGCCATTTGTTTGCAGCCGGATAGAAAAATGCTGCGCCAACCATATCCAGTTTGGTACTTGCCAGTTCTTTGCCCTTGGTGATGTTCTGGGCGGTAAACCGACCGGCTGCGGCGTTACGGATCACCGCAAACTGCATTTTTCCCACAGTGTCGCCGTTCAGAGAGTTGATGGCGTTGCGCTCGGGCATATACTTCTTGTCGGGAATCATGGGGTTGCCACCCATGGGATAGACATTCTTGGGATCGTTTGCATAGGTCACCAGGTAGGTGTTGGCCTCAATGTTGCCCAAATAAGGGGTGCGGCAATCCTCGCCGGTCCGATATTGGGACAGAGTGCCTGCTTCAAACATCGAAGGATCGGTCCAGCTGCCGTAGAAGCCCAGAACCGGGATGGAGTGGGTGGTACCCTTGACCCCTTCCTTGCTTGTCATGCTCTGTGCAAACACATATCCTTCCACATATGCACCGTCGGTGGCTGTTTTTAGGTGTTCTTTCCATGCATCCGTCAGTTCCACGGTGACATGAACCTGAGCAGAACCATCCCCGGGAACCGCGATGGAGCTGGTTGTCAGATCCTTGAAGAAAAGATATGCGTCATAAGTATCCACATCGCCGTCTTTGTCTATGTCGGCCTTTTCCAGATTCTTGATGGTCTTGTTGTTGTCAACCACATAGTCCAGAAGGACCTGGCCGTCATTGGCATTGACCGTGCCGTTTCCGTCAAAGTCCATATCCATGGACAGCTTGCTGGGTGCGAGGGTCTTTCCGTCCACTTCCCATGTCACATTGACAGGCAGAGAGACGGTCTTGGTATCCATATAGAATGCCTTCTGGTTTTCATCCTTCTTGTCGTTTGCGTAGTCCTCAAACACCTTCTGGGTGAAGAAATCAGCAGACAGAGTGAATTCCTTATCCGTGGTTTCCAGATTGTGGATGTTAAAGGAGAACTGATACTGGCCTGTCCGCTGGGGATCGTCGCCCAGCTCCACCTTGACCTTGCCATCTGCAAAGGACTTGGTTGCACTTTCGTCCATAGTGATGTAGCTGTCCGCATTCACCGCATTACCAACATTGGCAAGGCCGGCACCCTGCTGGATCACAGGAAAATAACTATGGCCGTCACCGTTTACCATCGGTTCCGCAGTAGACATCAAAAGACTCTGGATCAGCTGGCGAGGGGTCAGCTTGGTCTTCTCTGCCAGATGATTGGCTTCCATATGCTGGGCCACCAGTGCTGCCATACCGGCAACCTGCGGGGAAGCCATGGAGGTACCGGACATACTCACATACTGATCTTTACCGCCGCCCACAGGGGTAGTGCCATGTACGGAATAAATATAACCGCCGGGTGCCGTGATTTCCGGCTTCATCTCCAGTGTACCGGGGACGCCCCAGGACGAGAAGTCGCTCATGGTGTAAAACTCGCTGTTAAGCTGGGAAGAGCCGATCTCCTTGGAGATGGTCAGTTTTCCAGTGTAATACTTCATTCCGGAATCGGTGGTAACTTCCTGGGCGCTTTCACGGAACACCTTTCCGGCAGCCTGTGTAATGGATGCACAGGGAGCTTTCTTTTTATAAGTGGACAGATCCATGCCGATGATACCGGGCTCGTTATTGTAGATCACCGTTGCAATGGCACCTGCATCCACCGCATTATCGGCTTTTTCCACAAAGGGAGTGACACCACGGGAGCAAATGGCAATCTTCCCTTCCAGTGCGCTGCCAACCGCTGCCCAATCCTCTTTCGTACCGTAGCCGTCGATCAGCACATAATCATGCTCACCTGCCAATGTAACCATGGGATCTCCACGGCCCACATCCTGATAGTAGGATGTCATGTAATCCTTCACCTGCATATACAGGCCTGTGGTGCCGTCGTTGTCCACAGAGGCTACACACAGAGAGTTGGTGTAAGAACCGGGCGTGCCGTTGGTCTGCATACTTACATCGTCAGCATACAGGTGCCCGCCATTGGCAGCATTCTGAACCCAGTTGCCGCTGTTACCGGCAGAGATACAAACCACAATGCCCGCCTTGGTAAGATTGTCCATAATGGTCTGATACTCTTTGTTGGCGTGGCGGGAGTTACCGGGGTTGCCGGCGCCCAGAGACATGTTCACAGTGTCACAGCCCAGAATAATGGCGTCCTCAATGGCAACCATATAGTCCGAGTCATAAGCACCGCCCTTTGCACCAAACACCTTCATGGTAATGATCTGGGCATCGGGGGCAACGCCCTGGACCTTTGCAGACTCCAGTGCCTTGGAGAATGTGCCGTCTTTCTCCGCAATATAGGCATTGGCCGCAGCAATACCGCTGACATGAGAGCCATGCTCACCCTGGGTATCGTTGAGATGGTCCACAGTGTAATTCTGATCTACATAGTTGTAGGCAAAGGGAAGCTTTTCGCTGACAAACGCCTGCTTCGGATCGATCTGCACATGCAGCTGATTCTGCACAGACTGGATCTCTTCCACATCCAAAAGATCCAACTGCTTCATATATTCATCCAGTGCAATACCCTTCTCTTTTGCCAAGCATTCCAGGGAATGCTTATAGCCTGCATTGTCAAAGGACTGATGGGTAGTATCGATACCGGTATCGATCACCGCGATTCGGGCACCTGCGCCGGTGTAACCTGCATCCCAGGCGATGCTGGAGCCAATCTGCTTGGAGGAAGTTGCCATGTTGGGATCATTTGTCTCTTCCCGATCCACAACGGCAGGCTCGTATCTGGTTTCAATCAGGACCTTCTCAACACCGGGGACCTTCTCGATTGCCTCGATCTGGCCGTATTCCACATCGGCAGAAATCAGGTTCGCTGCCAGAGTCAGGTTCCATGCCACATCCAGTTTCTGCTCCAGGCTTTTTTCGATAGAAGCCGTCACCTGGGCCTGCTGGTCCTGCAGCTCCTGACGATAGGCCATGGCAGAAGCGTTCTGCGCAATATTCTGCAATTCAAATCCTGCTGCCACAGTGGATTTCTTCTCCAGCACAATGGAGACACGAACCTCATCCGTGGGAGCATATGCTTCTTCTTGCTGCGGGGTGATGGGTGCATGACCGGGAAGCACTGCGGTCACCGCACTGTTGTCCACCTGCTGGAAGCGTACGGAATCAGATTCCTCAGCTGCATGCACCGGGATCACAAATCCGCACAGCATTGCTGCAACCAGCATCAGGGACAGTAATCGGTTTAACAAACTTTTTTCCATCTTCTTTTCTCCTTTTCATTCTCTGTCATTTGGGACAGGCGCTATGAAAGAGATTGAAACCTCCTCTTTTCAACCCCTTTACGGCATTTTCTACACTTTTCCCCCGTAGAATTGCCATAACAATATGATATAATTTTGTAATGTCACTGTCAAGCAATTTTGAAAACATGATTTATTTCGTTGAATCGTAACCAAATTGTTAACCTTTCTTTGTCATTGCTTTTCATGCAAAAGCAGAGAGTATTTCACACAAATAGCTCTTTTTTTCCGGCTGTCCTATACTTTTTGGTCTGAACTGCAAAAATGCCATTGCACAATATCGTGAAATAGCAACAGGATATTTACAATAGATAATGGTACCAGAACACCTAAATCATAGTATAGTAAAAATATATTACACAAGATATTGTGTAAGAAACAATGTGTATTGGTAAAGGAATTTTTTGTTTGTATTTCTCTGTGCGGCAGAATATATAAAAAAACACCGCAGAACAACATCTGCGGTGTCTATATACGCTGTTAAAATGAATCAGGCAGTGGGCTGGTTGGCAGCTTCGATGATCTGCACAAACTTCTCGGGCACCAGAGATGCACCGCCGATGAGGCCGCCGTCAATGTCAGGCTGAGCCAGCAGCTCGAAGGCATTCTTCTCGTTCATGGAACCACCGTACAGGATGGAGATTGCACGGGCATTCTTGGAGCTGTACAGCTTGCGGATCACGGTACGGATGCTCTCGCAGACTTCCTCAGCCTGCTCGGGAGTAGCGGTCCGGCCGGTGCCGATGGCCCAGATGGGTTCGTAAGCAATGATGACCTTGCGGATCTTGTCCTCGGGAACATTCAGCAGGCCAGCCTTGATCTGCATGGTGATCCACTCCTCGGTGATACCGGCCTCACGCTGCTCCAGGCTCTCGCCGCAGCACATGATGGGGGTCAGGCCGGCTTCCAGAGCAGCCAGGACCTTGGCATTCACGTCGGCATCGGTCTCGCCCATAGCGCGGCGCTCGGAGTGGCCGATGATGACATACTTACAGCCGGCGTCTACCAGCATATTGGCAGCGATCTCGCCGGTGTAAGCGCCGGAAGCGTTGGCGTTCATGTTTTCGCCGCCAATGCCCACCCGGGTCTCACGCATAGCGCGGACGGCAGCGGGGATGCACACAGCAGGAACACAGAACACCACATCACACCAACGACCCTTGGGCAGGATGCTCTTGAAAGTGGTCATGAATTCCTTGGTCTCGCTGGGGGTCTTGTTCATCTTCCAGTTACCGGCGATGATCGTCTTGCGGTACTTTCTGTTCATTTTTTATGCCTCCAAAAAACTAAATCTATGATAAAAAGGCAGCGGAGAATTATTTCCTCCCCGCTGCCGCTGATAAACGGGAATTACTTATCCTGCAGGCAGGCGATACCGGGCAGGGTCAGGCCCTCCAGGAACTCCAGAGAAGCGCCGCCGCCGGTGGAAATGTGGGTGATCTGAGAAGCGAAGCCCAGCTGCTCGCAGGCAGCAGCACTGTCACCACCGCCGACAATGGTCACAGCGGAGGAATCGGCCAGAGCCTGCGCCACGGCCTTGGTGCCCTTGGACAGGATGGGGTTCTCAAACACACCCATGGGTCCGTTCCATACAACGGTCTTGGCAGTCTTCACTGCCTCATAGAACTCGGCACTGGCCTTCTCGCCAATGTCCAGGCCCATCTTGCCCTGAGGAATGGCATCAGACATGACGGTCTGCACGGGGATCTCTGCGTCGATGGGGTTGGGGAAGGAATCTGCCACCACGGTGTCCACAGGCAGCAGGAGCTTGACGCCCTTGGCCTCAGCCTTGGCCATCATTTCCTTGCAGTAGTCGATTTTCTCGTTGTCAACCAGGCTGGCGCCTACATTGTAGCCCTTGGCAGCCAGGAAGGTGAAAGCCATGCCGCCGCCAATGATGAGGGTGTCCACCTTCTCCAGCAGGTTGTTGATGACATTGAGCTTATCGGAAACCTTTGCACCACCCAGGATGGCCACAAAGGGACGCTCGGGAGCAGCCAGGGCCTTGCCCATGATGCCGACTTCCTTCTGCACCAGGTAGCCGCAGACAGCAGGAAGATGATCTGCCACACCGGCGGTGGAAGAATGGGCACGGTGTGCAGTACCGAAGGCATCGTTTACGAACAGGTCTGCCATGGAAGCCAGCTCACGGCTCAGCTCGGGATCGTTCTTGGTCTCGCCCTTCATGTAACGGACATTCTCCAGCAGCATTACTTCGCCGTCCTTCAGAGCAGCGGCCTTTGCCTTTGCGTCCTCGCCCACAACATCGGAAGCCATAATGACCTCCTTGCCCAGGAGCTGGGACAGACGGTCGGCCACGATCTTCAGGCTCAGCTCAGGCTTCCACTCGCCCTTGGGCTTTCCCATGTGGGAGCAGAGAATGACCTTTGCACCGTGGTTCACCAGGTACTCGATGGTGGGCATGGCAGCCACGATCCGCTTGTCGGAAGTGATCTTGCCGTCCTTTGTGGGAACGTTGAAGTCGCAGCGGCACAGAACGCGCTTGCCTGCTACTTCTACATCTTCAATGGATTTCTTATTGTAGTTCATAACTAAGCCTCCTGTTAATCTTCAGGCACAACTGGCTATTCCCAGTTTGTCATTTTTCCAGTTTCCTGTAGGTGGGGAAATTGTAACTGACGCAGGGCCTCATACACCGTAATGGCCACAGAGTTGCTGAGATTCAGACTTCTGGCCTCCGCACGCATGGGAAGTCTCAGACATTCCTCCCGGTGCTGCTCCAAAAATTCCTCAGGAAGGCCCTTGGTCTCTTTGCCAAAGAACAAGTAGCAGCCATCCTGGAACCGGGCCTGTGCATAAACTCTGGGCGCCTTGGTAGACAGGCACCACATCTGCTTGACCTCATTGTTCCGGAAGAACTCCTCCAGATTCTCATAGACCCTCACATCCACCAAATGCCAATAGTCCAAACCTGCCCGCCTCACTGCCTTTTCCGAGATGTCGAATCCCAGGGGCTTAATTAAATGAAGGACGCTGCCGGTGGCAGCACAGGTTCTGGCGATATTGCCAGTATTTGCCGGAATTTCCGGCTCAACCAGGACGATATTGAGCATATAAGGAACCCTCCTGCGTATCTCAGGGACATTGCCCCGCTTTCTGGTCTATTGTAAGTCAAAACCTTTTTAAAATCAATCTAAAAAATACATTTTTTCGTATTTTTCAATAGAATTCACATAATAATCTCGCTGAAAGAAAGAAATTTGTCCATTTTGTGGTGTGAATGCCACCCGCTCCCCTTCCTGCGTCCTGCCGGGGGCCCAAACCGGAGCGTTTTTCCATCTGTTTCCAGGAAGAATGCTCAGGGCTGCGGAACCGGCAGGAAGAAGAATCACACTTTTCTTTTTAAAATACGACTATGATATTTCGCTCCTCCTTATGATACGGGATCCCTGCCATTGAGAAAATTTTGCCGGATCCCCTTCTTTTTATTGGGCAAAACCTCATTTTTTGTAAATATGATTCTTGTCATCTTACCACGATGATGTTATAATGTTCACGAATATTTAACAGGGAGGAAAACCAACATGCTGGAAAAGCTCTTTCACCTAAAAGAGAACAAGACCAACATCCGCACAGAGCTGATTGCAGGCCTCACTACCTTTATGACCATGGCCTACATCATCGCTCTGAACCCCAATCTCCTGACCAACTTCGGCGCAGGACTTGGCGGTGACACCGAACCCGTACCCCAACTGTGGAACGCAGTGTTCCTGGCAACCTGCATCGCCTCTGCCATCGGTATGTTCACCATGGCATTCCTGGCAAACAAACCCTTCTGCCTCGGCCCCGGTATGGGCCTCAATTCCTTCTTCGCCGTAGTCGTCACCAACATTGCCGTTGCTGCCGGCGTCTCCTATGTAGAGGGCTTCCAGGCCGCCATCTGCATCATCCTGATTGAAGGCATCGTATTTTTGCTTCTGTCCATCTTCAACATCCGTGAGCAGATCGTGAGAGCCATCCCTCTGGGGATCCGTCTGGGTATCTCTCCTGCCATCGGTCTGATGCTTCTGAACATCGGCTTCGGCTCCAACGCCCAGGTCTTTGGCCAGAACGGCTCCAGCTTCACCGTCATGGGCAGCTTCTTTGCTTCCCTGACCCCCCGCACCGTCTCCGACACCATGGCCAGCGCCGGTGCCAACTACGATCAGCTGGTGCTCACCGTCATCACCATGTTCGTGGGTCTGTTTGTGATCCTTGCTCTGGACCGCAAAAAGGTCAAGGGTGCCGTGCTGCTGGGTATGCTCTCCGCTTCCCTGATCTACTGGGGCGGCTCCTGGCTGGTTCTGGATGTGAACCCCTTCGCCTCTCTGGCAACCGCCTCTTTTGTGCCCCCCTTCAAGGATATGGCCGAAACCACTTTGTTCAAGTTCAACTTTGAGACCCTGGGCAAAATCGGCTGGTTTACTGCCATTTCCATTGTAATTACCTTCTGCATCATCGATATGTTTGACACCATCGGCACTCTGCTGGGTACCGCTTCCCGGGCCGGCATGGTGGACAAGCAGGGCAACATGCCCAAGATGCGTGAGGCCCTCACCGCCGATGCCATCGGAACCATTGCCGGTGCCGTCACCGGTACCTCCACCGTTACCACCTTCGTGGAATCTGCCTCCGGTGTGGAAGCAGGCGGACGCACGGGTCTGACTGCTGCAACCACCGGCATCCTGTTCCTGGCTGCCATGTTCCTGGCTCCTGTGGCCGCGATCATCCCCGCCGCCGCCACCTCTTCTGCCCTCATCTATGTGGGTATCCTCATGCTGGGCGGACTCAAGAACATCGACTTCAGCGATATGAACCAGCTGGCTCCTGTGGCCGTCATGCTCATTTCCATGCCCATCTCCGGCTCCATCGGCCACGCCATTGGTCTGGGTATGATCGTCTATACCTTTATGAAGATGCTGTCCGGCAAGTTTAAGGAAGTTTCTCTTCTCACCTATGCAATTTCCCTGCTGTTCCTGGTGAAGTTCTTCCTGGTTGCCTGATTCCAAAACACAACAAAAAATGGTGCTGTCTCTCCAATGGGTGAGGCAGCACCTTTTTTATTTGTAATTTTAATTATTATATTACAGAAGCCCCTTCTTGGGGTTCACAGAACCGCATCATCGGTTTTTTCCAGAATCGGATCATAATTCCAATCAGTCTTCCAACTCCCAGCATGGCAATGAGGGTTCCCTCCCGGACTCCCACTACCGTTCCAAGCCCCACCAGAGAAAGAATGGTGGCTGTGGAAACCAGGCAGCAGTCAAAAAACACCTTGACATTGGAATATTTCCAGCCGGTTTTCTTTTCGATTGCCAGGCACAGACCTTCCGCAGGCTGTGGAATCAGATTGCCGCACAGGTACAGGAACATCCCCCCTGCCACCAAAATGGCGCTGAGCACCGCCAGCCCCAGACGAGCTATATAAGCCTCCGGCACCGGAAAGCAGACAATTCGATTGGTAAGAGAAACAAAGGAGCCAAAAATCGTGGCACACAATACCTGGAGCAGCTGGACAAGCCGAAACTCCCGACGGAGGAGAAGAATCTGGATCAGGACAAATCCGCAGAACACCAGGGTCACCAAAAGCCCCTGCTCCAGTCCCGTGACTCGACTCAGGACATAGGGAATGGAGTTGACCGGGGATATTCCCAGGTCGGATTTCACAGACACGCTGACACCCAGTGCCAAAATGAACAGACCCAAAAGATACACTACAAGTCGCCGGATAAAGTACTTCACTTTCTTCTCCATGGGAGACTCCTTTCACCTGCCCCTATTTGGGGGTAATATGCCCATTTTACTATAGTTCCCCCAAAAAGGCAACGACCGTTTTTTGCATTTTTGCCCTGTCTTCCGGGGAATCGGAACATTTCCGGTTCCTTTTTCACAGACAGCGCTATTTAAAAATATTTTGAAATAGTGATTGACACACTAAGTTCCCCATGCTATCATCTATTTAAGAAATATTTGAAATAGCTTGGAGGTGACGGGTTGGGCATTCCCGAGGTATTGGCAGCACTGGCTGACGAAACCCGAAGAAACATTTTGCTGAAATTAAGGGAAGGAAAAATCAGTTCCGGTGATTTGGCCGTGGCTTTGCATATGACCCCCCAGGCCCTGTCCTATCACCTGGCAAAACTCAAAAAAGCAGATTTGATTTATGAAACCCGGTTCAAGAACTACATTTATTATGAATGCAACCTGTCTGTTCTGGATGAAGCGATCCTCTGGATCAGCGACCTGCGAGGAGGTTCAAAATGAAAACGAAGAAAATGATTCTGTATTATGTACTCATGTTTTTGCCTGTGGCTGTGACACTTGTTGCCTTGCAGTATCTGCCGGAACAAATCCCGGCCCACTATGACTTCCATCAGCAGGTCACTCGCTGGGGCAGCAAATACGAATCTCTTATCTTCCCTGTCATTTCCGTGGTGTTTGGAGGAATCATGCTGCTTGTTAAAAAGGTTGCTGCCAAGCAGGAAGGCAGCGGAACCAACAACGAAACAATCTGTATCACTGCCGGTATTTTGGGCTTTGTGCTGTTTAATGCCATGACCTTTTATTTCTTGTACACCTCTTTCCAAAAGGTGGAAAACCTGTCTTCTGTCTCCGTTGACATCTACCAGATCATGATGGGATTATTGGGTCTGTTTTTTGTTGTGATTGGTAATCTCATGCCCAAGGTCCGTATGAATTCCGTTCTGGGTCTGCGAACCACATGGAGTATGAAAAACGAAACAACCTGGAAGAAAAGTCAGCGCTTTGGAGGCATCACCTTTCTCATCGTCGGCGCCGCAATGATTGCAGCTTGTTTTCTTGCGAAGGGCATTTCCTGTTTTCTGATTTCCATGGGGCTCTTGCTAGCCTCTTTGCCTGTTGATCTTTATTACACCTATCGGGTGGCAAAGCAGCAAAGTTCCACCGAATCTTGAGCATCAATCAAATGTTAGGTCGATTGCAAACTATGCGAATCGGCATTGTCAAGCGTCATGCTCAAATTTTATGGTAGGATCTGGGAGAACATGGATGACCGAGGGGCGGACAATCGTTCCCGGATTGTCACAGCCAGTTGGCAAACAGCTCCACCAAATGGACATTATACAAATACCTACTTTTTAGTGGTGGCTTTGTCGTCCAGGTGTGGCTGTGATGTCAGAACAGAACCAGGGGGTAAGGTACCTCATGCCTTGCCCTCTGGTTTTTATGCATGTGTGCAGCTTTTCTTGCTCCAGCGCTAAACCATGGAGGCAGGCAATGCAAGTGCTGATTCCCTCATGACAGGGCGTTTATAACCACTTACACCCAAAAGCCTTTAATATGAACGCAAAGACGATTTCGTATAGCGACTACAATAAACATAAATCATAAAAGGAGGCATCACAGTGGAGGTTCCCCGTTGTCCCAAGTGCAATCAAGATTCTCATGTCAAGATGCGGCCCAATGACCCGACGGAGGCATTTTATCACAGCAATATATTAGTGTAAAAATATACATCCTGTGGACAGTATTACAATATGTCCTTGATACAATGGATGACGTTAGCGATTTTAGAAGCTATTTTTGTTGGAGTTTTGGAAGCAATCTTAGGGGATGGTGTACTAGCAACTTTGTTTGAGATTGTATTAGTTATATCACCGCTATTATTGGATGCGATACAACGTCACTTGCGTAGAAGCCGGTGGATGCCACATATTTTGATTCAGTCTGGAGATTCCTGTGTCCTATTTTCCTCTATTATTGGGTATATCGGATTCTGGAGCTGCTTGTAGCATCCTCCCTTACTTAGGGAACCTCTGATTTAATCGCATCTAGCATACAGGGGTGAGATATGGCAAAAATGGGTGGATGTTATAAAGCCCTATTACCCAACTGGTAAGCGGGGCCGTCCTCCTATGGGGATAGAGAAACTGCTGCGGATATATCAGGTTCAGCCAGTCCGATCCAGCAGCAGGATCTCACCCAATCCGCGCATAAAAGAACCATAAAGGGGCAGCTTACAAACAGCTGCCCCTTGCTGTATTTCCTTACTTCAGGTTCTGCTCGTAGGCCTCGATCATCTTCTTGACCATCTGGCCGCCGACGGAACCGGCCTCTCTGGAGGTGAGGTGGCCATTGTAGCCCTGCTTCAGATCCACGCCGACCTCGCTGGCAGCTTCCATCTTAAACTTGTCCATTGCCTCTCGTGCCTCAGGAATATTAAGCTGATTGTTATTCTTCATAATACGCATCTCCTTTTATTTGTTTCGGGTCGGTTTTTGACTTACTTTGTCGTGTTCCTTCCCGCAAACATATCTTGTCCCACTTCCCATGGCATATGCAGGGGAATGAATGTCACCTCTGCACATATTTGGAAATGCGTATAAAACACGGATACCAGTCCCTGCCGTCCCCTGCATGTATGCCGTTTCAAAAAATATTGCAGTCTGAATGCCCTGTGTTCCTTTTTCTAATACCGTGGGTATCACAAGTTGCCTCTTGATATTTTGCGCAGATTTTTCTAAAATTCCGGCATATGCCGTGACTGCACGCAGAAATCCCCCTAAAGTAGATTGGGATTCCTTCCATTTCCTACTTTAGGGGGGCTTTTTGTTCTGAATGCTTTATTTCCTTGTTATGTAGGTTTTCTTAGGTTGATGCTAGTACACAATTTTCAGCGCAGGTTCATCAATGACATCCGATCCTTGCTTGATCGTCAAGCCAATTTCCAGTTCGGTGATATCAGATGCAGATGTTATTTTATTCTTCTCAAGGGATGACTCATCCAGTGTGATTTCAATGGCACTGCACTGACCGCCTTTCAGTTCCTTACTGGTAAAATAGCAGTCCATCATAAATCCATTTACGGACAGGGAGTCGTATACTTCGTCGATCTTTAAAGTGGCGCCACCATTGTTTTCGGCCAAGAGCAGCACATGCAGGTCGTCACTGTATTCTGAAGGGTCCTCAACAATCCCTTTCGATATGATGCGAAGCCCGTCTTTGTTATAGACCTCATTGCCGGAAGTATCAATGGCAGATTCTTTGTCGGAAAGATCCATTTTAATTGCAATGGGCTCCCCTAAAACATGATCTTCTTCGTCCTTCAAAAGCACTGAAAAACCAACAGAATAAACTTCGGTAATGCCGTAAGCACCCCAGAATTGGGAATCGAACACGGAAGCCAGACGCATGTTGAGAATGCCATGCTTTCCCGGTGTGATGGAATCGCTTGAGTAAGCAGAACCATGCACCATCAAACCGTTGATTGCAATATCGGATATTTCTGCATATACGGTTTGCTGGGTGGTATTTTCCAGCTCCAGAAGCACGATCTCTTCATTATCCTGACTTACCATGACCCCGCCGGAGAGTACGTTGATCCCGCTGCCGCCATCAATCACATCTTTTGTAAAATAGTCAACTTTGTAACCAAAGGTGTTCATAGACGCAGCGTTTGCAATTGTATCCTGATAGTAATTGATACTATAGTCATGGGTATCGTAAGCAGAAGTTTTGATCTGTCTGGGGCCTGTGTAGGTATAGTTAAAATCATCGTCCGAAATCAAAAAGCCAAGCTCAATATCTGCAAGTTCCTGAATACCAAACAGCATTAGCGTGTTATAATCAAAGTCAATCGTGTCATTGGCCTTCTTGCCGGCGGCTACTTTACA
>JARIBV010000050.1 GCA_029257335.1 Faecousia sp. | reverse complement strand
ATGAGGGCGGTACCAAATATATGACCATCTGCACCGTGTTCTCCTTCGGTCTTTTTGGCGCCATTCTCTTCGAGCGCATCCTGCAAGCCACCGGCCGCACCGTGTTCACCATGATTACCCAGAGCACCGGTGCCATACTCAACATCATTCTGGACCCCCTGCTGATTTTCGGCATCGGCCCCATCCCTGCCATGGGAATCAGCGGTGCCGCCGTGGCCACTGTCATCGGCCAGATTGTATCGTTCTGCATGGCAATGGCCTTCCATTTCTGGAAAAACCACGAAGTGCAGCTCAGCATGAAGGCCCTGGCCTTTCAGCGCCATATCCTGAAGCCCATTCTGGCCGTGGGAGTTCCCTCCATTGTGATGATGGCCATTGGCTCCGTTATGACTTTCCTGGTCAACGGCATTCTCAGCGGATTCAATTCCACGGCCGTGGCCGTCTTCGGTGCCTATTTTAAGCTGCAAAGCTTTGTCTTTATGCCGGTCTTTGGCCTGAATAACGCTCTGGTTTCCATTGTTGCCTTTAACTACGGTGCTAAGCGGCCCGACCGAATCAAAAAAGCCATTGCTCTGGGCTGTGTGGTTGCCATGACCTTTATGATCCTGGGTTTCTTGGCCTTCCAGTTTTTCCCTGATTTCCTGCTGTCCATGTTTGAGCCGTCCGAACTGTTTCTGTCCATTGGAACGGTGTCCTTGCGCATCATCAGCATTTCTTTCCTGTTTGCCGGGTGCTGCGTGGTGCTCAGCGGCGTTTTCCAGGCGCTGGGCAACGGGCTGTACGCCACCATTGTCTCTCTGATCCGGCAGCTTGTGGTTCTGGTCCCGGCCGCCTATCTGTTGTCCCTGTCCGGGGTCCTGGATTCCGTCTGGTGGTCCTTCCCCATTGCCGAGCTGGTGAGCAGCGCATGTTCCCTGTTCTTCTTCCTGCGCATTTATAACAATAAAATCAAACCTCTTTGCCAGGCCTGAGAGAAAGCGCCTGCTCTTGTTAAAAAGTCCGGTGTAGCAGAAAGCGAGTGGAAAGCCCCCAGCGGAGCTGTCCACTCGCTTTTATTTTGATCTGTTTTGCAGCAATTTTTTCTGCTTACAGAATGTATTTCCCCAAAACCTGGGCAATTTCCGCAATATGGCTGGAACCGAAGAACTCGAAGCGGACACGCCCCATTCCGGAAAAATGCAGCTCCAGCTCGGAGTCCACATCCAAAACCCCGGATGTTTCAATGCTAAAGCATACGATCTTCCGATACGGCAAGCTGGTAAGCTCCTGTTTTTTCCCGGTAGCCCCCTGGATGTCCAAAGTCATCACCCGGCGGTCTGTAAAAATGACCCGATCCCGGACGGTTTTATACACACCTACCACCTGTTCATCCGGCAGCAAAATCTTTCCCACCAAAGAGCCTACATCCTGGATATCTGCCTGCCGCAGCTTCATAATTTCGCCATTTTGAAAATCGATCATGGAAATGTCCTCCTTTGTTTTATTTGGAATGACCCCATTATAATACACTTTGCAGAAATTGCAATCCATTGTGTGCGTCTTCCTTCTTTTCTTGAATTCTTCAACAAATCGTGATAGAATGTGACTGTATAATATATGTAATAGCATTGGAGGTATTACACATGAAAAAGCGCATCCTATCTTTGCTGCTGGTACTGGCAGCGGTGTTCTCATTCCTGCCGGCGTATGCCCAGGCTGCGGACGGCCCGGCCGACTCCAGCAATATCTGGGGGCACGAGTATCTCTTCGGCAGATATGGCACCCCGGTCTATTCCCAGATGACGGCCACCGACTCCGGCTACGCCCGGGTGGAGTACATCGGAGAAGAGGGCATCACCATCGATGAGTACGACCAGAACTACCGGTTCCGCTCCCACAGCCAGCTGCCTTTGGAACTGCCCATATACGGCGGTGTCTATTTTGGCACAGACTATAACTTTGTGGTCTGCGGTCAGGCAAATAATCAGGAGTCGGATTCCACCGAGGTCATCCGTGTGATTCGTTACAGCAAGGACTGGCAGCGGCAGGACGCCGCCAGTGTCTACGGTGCCAACACCAGCATTCCCTTCAAGGCCGGATCTTTGCGCATGACCCAGAGCGGCGATATGCTCTATATTCGTACCTGTCACGAAATGTATACATCAGGCGATGGGTTCCGTCACCAGGCCAATGTGCAGCTGAATGTGCGCATTTCGGATATGGAGGTCACCCAGTGTGAAGCCGGTGTATCCAACTCTGCTACAGGCTATGCCAGCCACTCCTTCAACCAGTTTGTCCAGGTGGATGGAGAAGATTATCTGGCCGTTGACCACGGCGATGCCTATCCCCGATCCGTAATCCTGTTCCGCTATCCCCAAAGTGCCGGGAAGGAACAGTTCAGCCGTTGGCCTCAGTCCGTAGAGGTCCTTCCCATTGCAGGCGGCATCGGCGACAACAACACCGGCGTCTGTGTGGGCGGCTTTGAGGCCTCCGATGCCGCCTACCTGGTAGCGGGTAAATCCATCGATCAGGAAAGCGGCACCCAGTCCTCTCAGTATAACATCTTTGTCACCGTAACCCCCAAGGATTCCTTTACCCAGGAGAGCACCTCCGTGCTTTGGCTCACCGATTACAGCAACGATGACCAGGTACCCATGGCCACCCCCCACCTGGTGAAAATCAGCGGCAACCGATTCATGATTCTCTGGCACGAAGCGGGATATCTGCACTATGCCTTCCTGGATGAAAACGGAACCGTCACCAGCGATGTTTACACCGACACCGCTCCCCTGTCCGACTGTGCCCCCATTGTTGCCGACAACCATGTCATATGGTATGTTACCAAGGAGTCCGCACCTGTGTTTTATGCCATCGATCTGGACCGTCCCAATAATGTTCTGGTAAATGGGCGTGTGTTCACCGATGTCTCCCCCGACAGATTCTACTATGCGCCTGTTCTCTGGGCCTATGAAAACAAGATTGCCACCGGTGTGGCTCCCAATCGATTTGCCCCGGAGAAGGTCTGCACCAGAGGTCAGATCGTGACCTTCCTGTGGAGAAATGCCGGTTGTCCCGCCCCCCAGTCCCTGGAGAACCCCTTTGTGGATGTGGATCCCAACAGCTACTGTTATGAGGCCGTTCTGTGGGCCGTGGAGCAGGGAATCACCAATGGCATCAGCGAGAACAGATTCGGCCCGGACAAGTCCTGTACCCGCGGCCATGCAGTGACCTTCCTGTGGCGGGCCAACGAAAGCCCCGCCCCGCAGAATCCCAGCAACCCCTTTGCCGATGTGGAAGAGGGCCGCTTCTATTCCGATGCTGTTCTCTGGGCCACCGAAAACGACATTACCCAGGGCATCAGCGCCGGGTATTTCAAGCCTGAGGGCACCTGCACCAGAGGTCAGATCGTGACCTTCCTGTACCGTTCCGAAAACTGACCCCTGACCAAATGGGGGGCCGCCTCACTTTCAGTAAGGCGGCCCCCCATTATGATTGCCGGCGCTGTTATGGCATCGTGTACAAGATCTTTGCTCCATTCGTTTCCTTTCCCGTTGACAAACAGGCTTGTTTATGCTAGAGTAAATTCGCAATTCCGTCATTGTGAAGGAAGGATTTGCCAATATCACGGCGGTTTTCCCCTTGGTAAATTCCAAAAAACAGAAAGATTCATGTGTGCTCGGATTGGCGTACATGGTCTTTTTTATGCGCCTTCACCCAGAATAAAAAAGAGGAGTATGATATGCAAGCTTTCACAACCTTTCTCGGCGGTGTCCCTTTTGCTGTATTTTTACTGATTGTTGGCTTTGTCTTCCTGATTAAGGGCGCAGACTTCTTTGTAGAGGGCAGCTCTGCTGTTGCCAAAAAGCTGCGAATCCCCTCCATGATTATCGGTCTTACCATTGTGGCCATGGGTACCTCCCTGCCCGAAACCGCAGTCAGTGTCTCCGCCTCCATGCATGGCAACAACGCCATGGCCGTCAGCAATGTGGTGGGCTCCAACATTTTTAATCTGATTGTCGTCATTGGCATGTGTGCCATTTTCACCCCTGTGGCCGTGGCCCGGGACTCTCTGCGTGTAGACATTCCCATGTCTTTGGGTGCCGCAATTTTGCTTTTGGTGCTCAGTACCGGGGTCAACTCTTTAACGCTGGGTCGTCTGGAAGGCTGCATTCTGGCCCTGTGTTTCATCGCCTACATCGGTTTCATGATTCGTTCCGCCATGAAAGCCCGCCTTATGGGCGCTCCCCGGGAGGAGCAGCAGGAGCCTGCTGCCCTGATGCCCGGCTGGAAGTGCGTGGTATACATCGTGGTGGGCGTTGCCGGCATTGCCCTGGGCGGCGACTGGGTGGTAAAAAGCGCTTCCACCATTGCGTCCGCCTTTGGCATCAGCCAGAATATTATTGGTCTTACCATTGTCGCCGTGGGCACCTCTCTTCCCGAGCTGGTGACCTCCATCGTGGCCGCACGGAAAAAGGATGTGGACATGGCCCTGGGCAACGCCCTTGGCTCCAACATCTACAATATCCTGATGGTTTTGGGTACCGCCTCCCTGCTGAGTCCCATTACCCTCTCCATGCTGGACATTTTCGACATTGCCTGCCTCATCGGTGTTACGGTCCTGGTTTGGATCATGGCTTGGACCCGTCGGAAATTGGATCGCAAGGAAGGCATCATCATGGTCAGCACTTATGTGCTCTATATGGTCTATATCTGCCTTCGGTAGTCTGAACGCACCCGACAGGGGCTGTGGAAATTTTCCACAGCCCCTGTGTTTTTCTATCCGTTTTCCTTTCCCCCCGCTCTCTTGCGCACCAAAAATTTTTATGTACAGGGATTCTTTGATTCCCTACAAAAATATCCCCTTTGTGACAGGATTGTAATGGCCAAATTCTCTTTTTTGTGATAGAATGAAACAATGTAGGTCATTATAAGAAAAAGGCAATCACACCCTGAGATTTGTCTTTTGACATTGGGTGTCCGTGCTATTTTTCCAAAAGAAAGGAAGATTTCATGTTACTCTTACTTGGCATTGTGGCATCTGTCCTGGTCAGCGCCGTCGAGATGTTCGTACTTCGCAAGAACCAGACAGTTGGCAGCCGCATCTATACCGTTATAAAAAACGGTTTCCTCACCACTCTGTTTACCATCGCAATTTTCAGGTTTCTTTTCCGCTTTGAACATTTTCTTGTTACAGACGGATACGGGTTCCGGCACTTCCTCCTGTTCTTTGTTCTGGCCCTGCTGGTAGGCGGCCTGCTTTTGCTTCTGCGCACCTTAAAGGCCAAGTACTTTATCTGTGGAAGCGAACATACCAAGATAAGCAAATGGGCCGCTGCCCTCAAAATTGTGGCACTGATTCTGATTATCGCAGGATTTCTGTGCGTCTTCGCCACCATTTGGGCTAAGGGAGAATATGGCGATCTTCCTGCAGATCAAATTCTCATTACCTACTTCTCTCCCACTACCGGCAGTGACATGGTGGACTACAGCAATGTGCTGGAGGGGCCAATGTTCCTCACGCTGTTTTTCAGCACCCTGTGCGGTCTTTTCTTGTTCGGAAAGTTCCCTGTTGTTTACCGGAACAAAGAGAAAACCGTCACCGTCTTTCCCCGCTGGGCGCACCGCCTTATCACCACCGTGCTGACTCTGGCTGTCTTCGCAGGCGGTCTGGGCTATGGTGTTTACCGTTTCAAGATCATGGCTGTGTACAATGCCTACTTTGAAAAATCCAGCATGATCGACGACCACTATGTAGACCCCCGGGACGCCAACCTTCAGTTCCCCCAGCGCAAGCGCAACCTCATCCACATCTATCTTGAATCCATGGAAAACAGTTATATGTCCAAGGATCTGGGTGGATACATGAATGTAAACCTGATCCCCGAGCTGACCGCCATCGCCCAGGAGGGCTACAGCTTCTCCCATCTGGATCACCAGTTCGGCGGCCCTCAGGCAGCCGTGGGAACCACCTGGTCCGTTGCCTCCATGGTCAACATGACCACAGGCCTTCCCATGAAGGCCCCCACCGAGCCCAACGCATACGGCTCTGAGGGCAATTTCCTGCCCGGTGCCTATACCTTGGGCGAGATCCTTGCCGAGCAGGGCTATGAGCAGACTCTGATGTTCGGTGCGAATGCCGATTTCGGCGGTCTTACCTACTATTTCAAGTCCCATGGTGATTTCAAAATCATGGACCACAAATACGCACAGAAAAACGGTCTGATTCCTCCCACATACTCCGTTTGGTGGGGCTATGAGGATGACAAGCTGTTTGAGTTTGCAAAAGATGAGTTGACCCGGCTCAGCGAAACCGGAAAGCCCTTTAATTTCATCATGGAAACTGCGGACACCCACCGCCCCGACGGCTATTTAAGCAAAAATGCCCCAACCCCGCACGAAAATCAGTACGCCAATGTGGTGGCCTACAGCTCTGCCGAGGTGGATAAGTTCGTCCGCTGGATTCAGGAACAGCCCTTCTACGAAAATACCACCGTGGTCATTATCGGCGACCATTTGAGCATGGAGTCCAACTTCTTCCACTTCTACAAGTTTGACCCTGCCTATCACCGGTCGCAGTACAATGTCATTTTAAACCCCTATCCCGGTGTGGCCTCCAGAGACAAGGAGATCCTCTTTAACCGCCAGTATGCAAACTTTGACATGTTCCCCACGATTTTGTCCAGCTTGGGCGTAACATTTGACGGCAGCAGACTGGGCATCGGCACAGACCTATTCTCCGGCGAACCGACCCTCTTTGAAGAATACGGGTTTGAGTACGCCAATGAGGAACTGGAAAAGAAGAGTGATTTTTACAACAACCACATTCTGAAAGATGCAGACTGATCCCCGCACCTGAAACGATTTCCCCGTGTCGGAGCCTCCTGGTGATTCGGCACGGGGTGTTTCCTCCCCAGGCAGGCGCAAATGGGCTGTCTGAAGCTTCAATTTTCAGCCGCACAAACCTCATAGATTGGGTAATTTCCCCCCACTACAGCCCCTTGCGTTTTCTTATTACAACTGCTATACTCCATGATAGATAATTTCAGCAGTACAAGGAGGGACCTTTGTGACCGATCAAGAATACGGAGAACTTTTGGACCTGTCTGTGGATCTGGCCTACCAGCTGCAACAGTGTGGTGCAGAGACCTACCGAGTGGAGGAATGCATCAGCCATCTGATGCACGCCTATGGTGCCCACGCAGAAACCTTTGCCATTCCAAACTTTATCATCGCCAGTCTGGAAACAGACGATGAAAAGCATGTGATGCGAATGCGGCGAACCGATGCCGCCTCTACCGATATGGATGCTCTCGAGCGATTCAATGCCCTGTGCCGCCGCATTTGCAGCGAAAAACCTTCGGTCCGAACTGCGGCCGACTGGCTGAAGCAGGAGAAAAAGAACAGCCATCCCCGTTCCTTTCCCATGCTGATCTTAGGCAATGCCCTTGCTGCCATGGGCTTCGGCTTTTTCTTTCACGGCACCATTTTGGATGCCGTGTGTGCCGCCATTTGCGGTATCTCCGTGGGCCTGAGCCTCCGTTTTATGAAAATTTTCCGAGCAAATCTGTTTTTCAACACCGTAGCCGCAGGATTTGTTCAAGCATTCCTGGCTCAGATCCTGGCACGGCTGGGTCTGCTGCACAATCCGGATGCCACCATCATCGGCACCTTAATGCTGCTGGTGCCGGGTCTTCTGTTTACCAACAGTATTCGGGATGTGATCTATGGCGATACCTTGTCCGGTGTGAACCGATTGGTTCAGGTCTTTATTACCGCCGTGGCCCTGGCTGTCGGTGTGGGCGCTGCGGTGTCTGTGGCACGAAGTCTCTTTGGAGAGGTGGCCGGTGCCCCCTGTCTGATGAACTCGTTCTTCTTTGAATGTGTCGGTGCCTGCATTGGCTGTGCCGGTTTCTGCATCCTCTTTAATATCCGGGGAAGGGCCGTGCTGCTGTGCGTCCTGGGCGGGCTGCTGAGCTGGCTCATCTATACGCCCTGTGTTATGCTGGGATGCAGCGATGTCACCGGCTTTGTCATCGGCTCTGCCGCCGTTGCCACCTATGCAGAGGTCATGGCAAGGGTCCGCAAATGTCCCGCCTCTCCCTACCTTGTCATTTCTCTGATTCCCCTGATTCCCGGTTCCGGCATTTTCTATACGATGGACTTTGCTGCCCGGGGAGAAATCGACAATTTCCTGGTAAAGGGGCTGAATACCGGCGCTCTGGCCGGTGCTCTGGCCGTAGGCGTCCTTCTGGTATCCACCATGTTCCGCATGTGGAGCGTATGGAATTTCAGAAAGCTTCTGAAAAAGAATCATCATTGAAAAATCAGGCTGTTTCCCGAAGAAACAGCCTGATTTTATTATCCCAATTTACCGTTTTTCTCGCAGGCCGCAATAACCGCCTCCATGGCGGCACTGCGAAGCCCCTGTTTTTCCAGCGCCCGCACCCCCTGAATGGTACTGCCGCCGGGAGAGGTCACCTGGTCTTTCAGCACCCCGGGGTGCAGCCCAGTCTCCAGCGCCAGTCTGGCAGTTCCCAAAAACATCTGGGCTCCGTAAAGATATGCCTTCTGCCGGGGAAGTCCGCAGGCCACAGCGCCATCTGCCAGCCCTTCCAGAAACTGACACACAAAGGCGGGACCGCAGCCCGCCAGTGCGCTGGCCACATCGATCAGGCCCTCGGAAAGCCGATCCACCTTTCCCGCCTGAGAAAGGGCCTCCACCACCTGGCGTTCCTCTTCCTGAGAAACGCACTCACTGAGGGCATAAGTGATGACACCGGCCCCCACCAGCACCGGGGTGTTTGGCATGATGCGGATGACGGACTCCAAACCGGACAGCTCCTGAAGCCGGGGGATGGTCAGTCCGGCCGCCATGGAAACCAGGGTGCAGGGGGTGGTCCGGCGCTCCAAAATGGGACGAAGGGATGTGAGGACCCCCGGCAGGATCTGGGGCTTCACCCCCAGCACCAAATACCGGCATTCTCTGGCCAGCGTCTCATTGTCTGTAGCTTCGCAGCCCAGGCTGTCCGCCACCTGCCGGGCCTTTTCCATGGTGCGGCTGCTGACCAGAACATGCTGCCCCCCCACCTGGGAAACCACCGCCTTGGCTACGGCAGAGCCCATGTTGCCTACTCCGATAAATCCAAACAGCTTCATACTGTACCTCCTGTTTTTCTTTTATGATACTATGAATCCCGTAAAGATGCAAGGGCTTGGCTGCATACCTGTCGCACAGCCTGCATAGGTTGTACCAAATCAGGAGGGATGAAACATGAAAAAACGCATATGGACAGGACTGTTTGCCATCTTACTGCTTTTGAATCTGGCCGTAGTCCCGGTTTGCGCCATAGATCTGCAACTCAGCGCTCCGTCTGCAGTGCTTATGGATCTTGCCACAGGAACCGTACTCTATGAGTCCAATTCCCACGAGCGGCTGGCACCTGCCAGTGTCACCAAAGTCATGACCCTGCTTCTCATTATGGAGGCCATTGACTCCGGAAAAATCAGTTGGACCGATCAGGTCACCGCCTCGGAAGCCGCCGCCGCAAAGGGCGGCAGCCAGGTATATCTCAAGGTAGGGGAAACCATGTCCGTGGAGGACATGGTAAAATCCATCACCGTCTCCTCCGCCAACGACTGCGCCTGTGCCATGGCAGAATTTTTGGCAGGCAGCGAAGCGGGATTTGTGGAAAAAATGAATCTGAAAGCCAGAGAATTGGGCATGGAGGACACCAGATTTGTAAACTGCACCGGCCTGGACGATGACGCATCGGCAGAACACCATCTCACCACCGCCCACGACATCGCCCTCATGTCCCGGGAGCTTTTGCTGCACCATCCGGACATCAAGCGTTTCACCACCATCTGGATGGACACCGTGCGAGACGGCACCTTCGGCCTTTCCAACACCAATAAGCTGGTTCGGTTTTATGAGGGAACCACCGGGCTCAAGACCGGCTACACCTCCAGTGCCGGGCACTGTCTGTCCGCCAGCGCCCAGAGAGACGGCCTGGAGCTGGTGGCCGTGGTGCTGCACTGCCCCAGTTCTACCGACCGGTTCCAGTCTGCCAAAGCCCTTTTGGACTACGGCTTTGCCAACTATGCCCTGGTGGATGCCAAGGGCGACACACAGATCCCCCCGGTGGAAGTGATCCTAGGAAAAGATGCTACGGTGCAGCCGGTTCCCCAGGGGCCGGAGCAGCTGCTCATTGACAAGGGCAAGGTATCTTCCGTGCAAT
Source organism: Faecousia sp. (assembly GCA_029257335.1). GTDB lineage: Bacteria > Bacillota > Clostridia > Oscillospirales > Oscillospiraceae > Faecousia. The sequence continues at coordinate 41,756 of JARIBV010000050.1, read as the reverse complement.
ACGATGTGGCTCTGGTTCCCTCCATTCAGGCTCCTGTCGAGAAGGGCACCTCTCTGGGCACCCTCACTGTAAAAGCAGGCGAAGAGGTGTTAGGCGAAATCCCTCTTGTGGCAGAGTCCCACATTCCCCGTCTGACTTTTACGGACCTGTTTATGCAGATGCTCTGGGGGATCTGCATGGCACAGTGATGCATTACAATTCATACCAGGTCTCTTCAATGCCCACAGGCACAAAGCCCATGCGTCTATAGAGGCGGCAGGCTCTTTCATTGTTGTCAGCCACCTGCAACTGCACCATATCCTCAGAAATCACTCCCAGCAGAGCCGTGGCTACCTGCTGCCCTGCCCCGGGAACACAGGATACCAAGGACAAGAGCTTGTTCCCGTCCACCTGGCCCAAACCAAGGAGCCTTTCGTCTCTGTGGACAAAGTAAGCGCCCCCGGCCTGCACCATTCTGTCTTTGTCCCGATCCTCCAGCAGGCGAGCTCCGGATACCGACACCATGGCGTCATTATAAAGCCTGCGGTAGGTTTCCCAGTTTTCCTCCAGCAGAGGCCACAGGGACGGACTTTGCTCCTGCTCTGCGGGTCTTGGTGCCGTCATCCGCAGGATACGAAAGGCAGGTTCTCGGGAAAGCTCCACCCCTGTGGCATAGACCCGCTGCGCTCCTGCCATGCGGCAAAAGCGGCGGCACTGCTCCAGCAGCGCCGCTTCTTCTCCGGACTGGGCCCAGCGAACCAGGCAATAGGCCTCTTCTTTCACTGTAATTTCTCGCAAAATCAGCGTTGCAACTCCGTGTTCACAGGTAAAATCCGGTATGTTTCGCATAAAACTCCTCCAAATAGAAAAAACAGGGGCTGTCATTGGCAGCCCCTGTCACTTGTTAAAATGAGCCGTATTCCGTTGCTCTGCCCCGCTGGGAGGCAATGACACACACAATGCCAACCGGCAGACTGCACAGCCCCGCCACAATGTCATAGACGCCTTCTGCCACATGCCCCAGGGTCATGACCCAGACGCCCAGCGCAATGGTCACTACCGCCTCCAAGGCAATGAGCACCCCATAGGGGGTGTAGTTTTTGCCAATGGTGGAGACCAGATATACAATGGTCATGGTCAAAGGATAGGCCTGTATCCAGAAAATCAGGATAAAGCAGAAAATACTTTGATCGGACACTGCCGCCATATAGGTATCGCAGATTCTCAGAGAGTGGGGTCCCAGCAGGCCCAGCACATAATTCAGGGGCGTACCGGGCAGAAACAGAGAAACGGACACCAGGCACAAGGCAATGAAGTAGCCGTGCAGGATATATTTACAGTAGCCAGGCTTGATTTTCATTGGGGTTCGTCCTTTCTCTTGCGGATGGAACCGCCGGTTCTGCGCCGGAAGAGCACAACCAATCTGGCCAGCAAAACATCCGTCATTGCAAATGTCACCAGACCCAGCAGGCCAAACGCTGCCAGAATCCAGGGAGATTCCGTCTCCAGCTCCTGGGCCACCTGTTCCAGACCCAGCAGATAAATGAGCACCACATACATAATGGCCATCGCTGCACAGAAGACCAACAGCTTTGCCAGGATCCTCAGGGCCTTATAGGGGATTTTATCCAGGGAAGATTTCACAATGGGATAATAGCCCAGCAGCAGAAACAGCACGGAAGCCTCCGGGTCCGGGCAGAACAGAATGCTGACAAAGGCCACGGCAGCATACCAGGCCCAGGCCATCCGCTTGCCGCACAGCTGCAGCACCGGAACCAGAAGGGCCGAGGCCAGGACCGGCCCGCAGTAAGCCGCAAAGGGCAGCATCCCGCTCAATGTAACGGCAGTGACGGCCAGGGCCGCCAGCACACCGCACAGAGCCATTTGCTTTGCCGATACTTTCATAGGCTCACCGCTTCTGTTTCAGCATCCCATACTTCACATTCCAAAGCTTCTGGGACAGGTCTACATAATAGGTATGGGGATTGTCAAAGCGCTTGACCTCATCCCACAGAGTATCTACCTGCTGCTGGCAATACTCCCGGATCTGCTGCAGGCTGGGGCTCTTATACACCAGCTCACCCTTCAGGAAAATGGGAACCTGCAGCTCCTTGGCGGTGAAATTATACACCGTCTTGGTTTTCCAGGTGGCCTCCGGGTCAAAGATCTTCATGTCCTGAGAGTCATCAATGACTTCATCATAGACACACAAATAGTCTGCAATGGCCTTTCCGGTGTCGTTACCGAAGAATCGATAGAGCTTCTTATAGTGAGGGTTGGTGATTTTCCCCACATTCTCGGAAATCTTGATTTTGGGCTGAATGGTCCCGTCCTCATCCTCCACTGCGGCCAGCTTGTACACGCCGCCGAATACAGGCTCACTGCGGGCTGTAATCAGCCGCTCTCCCACGCCGAACATGTCGATTTGTGCTCCCTGCCGGAGCAGGTCCTGAATAATATATTCGTCCAGGGAGTTGGACACGGAAATCTGACACTCCGTCCAACCGGCATCGTCCAGCATCTTCCGGGCCTTCTGGGTCAGGTATGCCATATCGCCGGAATCCATCCGAATGCCGCACTTGGTAATGCCCATAGGCTTGAGCACCTCATTAAAGGCCTTGATGGCATTGGGCACACCGGAGTGGAGGGTGTTATAGGTATCCACCAGCAATACCGCATTGTTGGGATACATCTTGCAATAGGCCTTGAATGCTTCATACTCAGAATCAAACATCTGCACCCAGGCATGGGCCATGGTACCGCCGGCCTTCACTCCGTAGAGCTGGTCGGAGATGGTGCAGGCAGTGCCGTTGCAGCCGCCGATGTAGGCAGCACGGGCACCCAGAATCGCCGCATCTGAGCCCTGCGCCCGACGGGAGCCAAACTCCAGAACGGTTCTTCCTTCGGCGGCCCGAACCACACGGTTGGCTTTGGTCGCAATGAGGCTCTGGTGGTTGACAGCCAGCAGCAGAAAGGTCTCAATCAGCTGCGCTTCAATAGCGGGAGCCCGAACGGTAATGATTGGCTCATGAGGGAAAATGGGGGTGCCTTCCGGCACGGCCCAGATGTCACCTGTAAAGCGAAACTCCTTCAGGTAATCCAGAAATTCCGGGCAGAACATGTCCCGGCTCCGAAGATATTCAATATCGGCAGGATCAAACCGAAGATTCCGGATATAATCAATGATCTGCTCCAGTCCGGCAGCAATGGCAAAGCCGCCGTTGTCGGGGCACTTGCGGAAAAATACATCAAAGTAACAGATGCGGTCTTTATAACCGGTCTGGAAATAGCCATTTCCCATGGTCAGCTCATAAAAGTCGCACAGCATGGTCAGGTTCAGCTTTTCTCTGGTTTCCATCATTGGCACCTCACAAAACTGGGCTGCAACAGCCCAAGGTAGTAAGCCAATTATATGCAATTTTCATATGAATAGCAACCCCATTTTTTCATTGACTTTCCTCCCCCTTCCATGTATCATCCTAAGTAGAACCCAAATCCGCTGCCACGCAGGAAGCTTGACAGCAGAAAAAGGAACACGTTTCGTCTGCTCCTGTGAGGTGGATTCCTCAGGCGGAGCAGACACGGACTGTAAAAATGGAAGGAGAATACAAGATGGAACTTACCGTTGGGATGCTGGGCACCGCCGAAACCCAGGTCGAACGCTCTGACACTGCTTTGGAGGTTGGCTCCGGCGATTTGCTGGTTTATGCCACCCCCTGTATGGTGGCCATGATGGAAGGAGCCGCCTGCAACGCCATTGCCCCGGCCCTGAAGGAAGGGCAGACCTCTGTGGGCACCGAGCTGTCCATCCAGCATACCGCCGCCACTCCCGTGGGACTCGAGGTACGAGCCGAAGCTGAAGTCACGGCGGTAGAAGGCAAGAAGATTACCTTCCGGGTCACCGCCTTTGATGAAAAGGGCGAAATCGGACACGGCACCCATGAGCGTGTACTGGTTACCTCCCAGAAATTCCTGGAAAGGGTATACGACAAACTGTAAAAAATAAGAAAGCGAACCTCCATTGACCCCGTTTTACGGCGGACAATGGAGGTTCGCAGTTTTTTATCTGCCTTCCCAGCAGAACCCCTTATGAGGTTGAGGTCTTTCCTTTATCCCCATTGTGAAACATCACTCAGCACATGGGAAGCAAGGAAGGCCCATTGTGCATCCTTCAGCGCGCTGAAATAAGGGGGCCACCGGAGCATAAACTCCGCGCTTGTTAAGGTTTCGGTATCGTTGTAATAAACCTTCTGGCCATTTTCCTCCCGGATGCGATACGAATAGATCTCTTTCAGAGAAACTCCATCCGGTTCGATCTTCAGAAGGGTCTGCCGCTCGTTTCCGCTGTTTTCATCTACAAAGTAGATTTCGTTTTCCGCTCCCACAAGCAGGTATGCCGTATCTCCCAATGCAGCATCCTGAAAGAGTTCCAACGCCTGCGTTCCGTCATAGGTGTAAATGTCCAAAACACGCATGGCATGCATATCCATATACATCCCGTACTCAAAGCCCGCCGCAATGATCAGCTCATCGATCCCGTTTCCGTCCACATCAAACCATAAGTAGTTGTAATTGACTCCGCTGGGCCCTGTTGCAGTCCCCTCCCGGTGATTCACGACGCACTTTACATGAGGATATTGCTCGGCACGGTAGCTCCCATGATTCATTGCCTCAATCGCCTCTGCATATTCATCCAGGATCCTCTGATATGCCTTTGACTGGGTCATAGGAGCCTCCACCAGTATTGTCCACTGAAAATCGGTACGCTCCGTGTATCGCTCCATTTCTGCCTGGAAGCTTTCCTGGGGCAGTGTCACATGCGTTCCATCCATTTCCCCATAATAATTTACGCCCAGTTCGTTACTCACCTGGTCGAAGTAGAAGACTTCCTGTGTAGTAAATCCGTCTTCTGCCAAACGGCGCATATAGCAGGTCCCCATGGATGCCCCTGACGAACCTGTAACATACAGTTCCCCGGTTTTCATAATTGACAGATTCACGCGACCGCCGCCCATTGCCCGCTCATCAATGAGCTTGACAGGCTTTTCCCCATCAAAGGCATATACATCCCAGATCGCATCTCCTGTCCCAATGAGCAATTCCTCAACCCCATTGCTGTCAATGTCATAGTAAGCATAGTATAAATCAAAGGCCTCTAATGAATGATAATAGTCCATTCCGTCCTTCGCTGCATTGGGATACCGTTCCCGGTTTTCCAGATAATTAAAATCAGCACAGGCTGCCCTGTATTCCTCCAGGATCGTCTCATATGCCGGTTTCGGGTCTGCCGGAGGGGCGGTGGTTATAGGCACCGTGGTTTCCTCTGCATGGGTCTCCTGCCGAGGATGTGCAGCAGACGGTTCCGTGGATCGTGTCCCACTTTCGGAAGCTTCCATAGATTGCAGCGCAGTGGTTTGCGTGGGCACAGGGTCTGACGAACCGCCCCAAAAAGCCATTGCTGCGCCGCCGCCCACTGCGGCAGTCACTAAAACACCGGCTATGATTTTGGTTTTCAACCGCTTGGCTGCATTTTTGGCACTTTTGACACCGGCCTTAACTGCGGCAGAACCCGCCGCAGCTTTTGTGCCGGACGAAAACGCCGCACATTGGGAAAGAATTGTCTCCAGTGCTTTGGGGGAAGGCTGGGTATGGTCATTCCGAAGCAGCCACAGGAAGAACGGCACAGGAGCCAGAGAATAAAGCTTGATCCCCTGTTTTTCCAATTCCCGCACCTTCTTTTCTACGTTTTTGCGACCATAGCTCAGGCGGCTTTTTACGGTATTTTCCGAACATCCCAGCTTTTGGGCAATGCTGCGAATGGGCATTTCTTCAAAATAGTACATACCGATCACAAGCTGCTGTTCTTCACTGAGGGCACTGACAATCTCCTGAATTAGGCGGTTTGTCTCCTGCTGATTCAGGATTGCATCTGGGTCCTGTCCAATGGCCTCATCTGCAAACTCGATTTCCTCGTCGTCCTCGCCGGCAAGTTCAGAAAAAAGCACCGGTTTTTTCTTTTTTAAGTAGTTTAATGCGGTATTGGATGCAATTCGGCGCATCCAGGCAAAAAAGTACTCTGGTTTTTCCAGCTTCTCCAGATTCTGAAATGCCTTTACAAAGCTATCGTGCACAATGTCCTGTACCGCATCCTTATCCCGAATCATGGAGCGGACGGTCTGCGTCACTTTATCCTGCGTACTTTCATACAGGAAACGCAGTGCTGTCTCGTCTCCGTGGATTGCGGCGGTAATCTGCTCCTGTGAATAAGATAAATTATTCATTGATTTCACTCTCTTTCTTTTTTGACACCATAGAAGACAGTATCTTTTCCAAAAGCTTCTGCCCCGCTTCCGGTGGAAGATGATAGCTTCTTATGAGCTTTTTATAGAATTGTCGAAACTCTGAATTTCTCATGTGGCTGCCCCCTCTCTATATATGAGACAAGGCAGCAACACCAAAGGTTTTATTTCGCACAAAATTTATTTTGCAGCCGCAAAAAAGGGTGTGCCAGTCTTTTCTCCGGCACACCCTTTTTCAGTTCATTATAAAGCAAAATTACTTTGCATATTCCACAGCCTTGGTTTCCCGAATCACATTGACCTTGATCTGACCGGGGTATTCCAGCTCGGATTCCAGCTTCCGGGCAATGTCCCGGGCCAGAATAATCATGTTGTCCTCTGTGACTTCCTCGGGCTTTACCATGATCCGAACCTCTCGGCCGGCCTGGATGGCATATGCCTTTTCTACCCCGGGATAGGAACCGGTAAGCTCCTCCAGCTTTTGCAGACGGCGGATATAGTTCTCCACATTTTCACGGCGAGCTCCGGGACGGGCAGCAGAAATGGCATCTGCGGCCTGAACCAGGCAGGCAATGACGGTCTGAGGCTCTACATCGCCGTGGTGGGCTTCGATGGCATGAATCACGGCCGGGCTTTCCTTGTACTTCCGGGCCAGCTCCACGCCCAGCTGGACATGGCTGCCTTCCATCTCATGGTCCACGGCCTTACCCAGGTCATGCAGCTGACCTGCACGCTTGGCCAGGGGCACATCCACACCCAGTTCCGAGGCCAGGAGGCCTGCAATGTGGGCAACCTCGATGGAGTGGTTCAGAACATTCTGACCGTAAGAGGTACGGTACTTCTGACGGCCCAGGATCTTCACCAACTCGGGGTGGAGATTGTGGATACCGGTCTCATAGCAGGCGCGCTCGCCCTCTTCCTTGATGGTGCGGTCCACATCCCGGCGGGCCTTCTCCACCATGTCCTCAATGCGGGTGGGATGGATGCGTCCATCGGCAATGAGCTTTTCCAGGGCCAATCTGGCGATCTCCCGGCGGACGGGATCGAAGGAAGAAACGGTGATCGCTTCGGGGGTGTCGTCAATGATGAGATCTACGCCGGTGATGGTCTCCAGGGTGCGGATGTTCCGGCCCTCACGGCCAATGATACGGCCCTTCATCTCATCGTTGGGCAGAGGCACCACAGATACGGTGGTCTCTGCGGCATGGTCAGCGGCACAGCGCTGAATTGCGGTTGCAATGATCTCACGGGCGGTCTGCTCAGCCTCATCTTTCAGCTGGGTTTCCACCTCTTTGATCTTCATGGCAGTTTCATGGCGGACCTCAGACTCCACGCTGTCCAGCAGATACTTTTTTGCATCCTCCTGGGTCAGGCCGGAGATCTTTTCCAGCACATCCATCTGGCTTTTCTTGATGAGATTGACCTCATTCTGTGTTGCCACAATGGCGGCTTGCTTTTTGGACAACTCCTCTTCTTTGCGCTCGTAGGTGTCCATTTTCTTGTCCAGGGTCTCTTCTTTTTGTTGCAGACGGCGTTCCTGCTTGGTCAGCTCGCTGCGGCGCTCCTTGACTTCCTTTTCATGCTCGGTGCGCGATTTATGGATTTCGTCTTTTGCCTCCAGCAGCAGCTCCTTTTTCTTGCTCTCACCGCTGCGGATGGCCTCGTTGATGATACGAGTAGCTTCGTCTTCGGCACTGCCAATTTCACGCTCGGCCACCTTCTTGCGATAAGTGACACCCACGAAGAAAAATACAATTGCAGCAGCCACGAAGCCGACGATCAGCAATACGATCTCTAAGGGTCCCATAACTCAGCAACACACCTCCTTTGTTTAGTTTTGGTTTTCCGGCGGTATCATTGCTTCATCTTTCCATTGTACAGGATACAAAGGCCCCCTCTCCCCCCTGGGAAAAGGCGCCTCTGTCGTTTTCAGCAAAGCGGGAATGATCCCAACAATATACTTAAAAACACAAAAATCCATCCAAACAGCAGATATTTAGACGATAATAAACCGGATCTTCCATAGAAAAAGTAACACTGGATCGACAAATTCCCCACATTTGTCCATCAGTAAACCAATCCAGTTTCTATTTTATATGCTTCCCACCCGGATGTCAAGACAATTTGCACGAAACATTTTAGAAAATTCAAAAATTTTATGCACATTACAACAAAGTCTTGCTGAATCTGCATAAAAATGCACACATCTGTCTTTGCGATTCTTCCCACCCGGAACGCCGTTCCGCCGTCCCGGCCCATGGCCGCTTTGTTCCTGCCGCAAAAAATGGTGCCGTCCCGGAAGGACAGCACCATTTTGCTTATTGCATGGCGGCAGCAGGCTTTTTGAGCCATTTGCCCCGAAGGTATACCACAAAGAATGCGACAGCGGCAATGGCCCAGGTAACGGGATACGCCAGAGCCAGCATCTCCACGGTGTGGAAGCGGCTCACAATGACTGCCACCCACAGCACACGCAGGGCGCATACGCAGACACAGGAAATAACCGTAGGCACCAGGGAATAGCCCGTTCCCCGCATGGCTCCTGCAAAGACTTCTACCGGCACAAACAGAGCGTAGAACGGAGAAATCCACAGCATAATGTAGGCACCCGCCTGAATGACGGCCGGGTCTATGATGTAGATACCCAGAATGAATTCTCGCAGCACAAGAACCACTGCACTGAGCACCGCCACGGAACACACACTCATGCCAAGGCAGACCCAGACGCTTCTGCGAACCCGGTCGTATCGCCGGGCGCCAAAGTTCTGGCCCACAAAGGTGGTGATTGCCATGCCGAAGGCCGTGTTGATCATCCAAATAATGGCGTCGGTTTTGCTGATGGCAGTCCACGCAGCAATGGTGACCTCACCAAAAGAGTTGATGCCGGACTGAATCAGCATATTGGACAGATCGAACGTCGTACATTGCAGGCCCGCAGGGATGCCCACTTTCAGGAGCTGAGGCAGTACGCTCTTATGGAGCCGCAGCTTCCGCATGGACAGCCGATATTCCTCGGGCAGGTTTCTCAAAACGATCAGAACCAAAATCGCACTGATTACCTGAGAAAACACCGTGGCCACGGCTGCGCCCACAACGCCCATTTTAAGCACCACTACACACACCAGGTCCATCACAATATTCACAAGACAGGCCACGATCAAAAAGATCATCGGCCGCCGGGAATCGCCCATGGCCCTCAGGATACCGGCACCCATGTTGTAGATCATGGAGGCCACCGCTCCTAAAAAGTACACTTTGGCATACCGGGTCGCATCTTCCATGCAATTTGCCGGCGTCTGGATCAACTCCAGGATATAAGGGCCTGCGAAAACGCCCACTGCCATGACGATCAGGCCCAAAATCACAGCCAGGGTCATGCCTGTATGAAGTGCCTTATCCACGGACTTCTCATCCCGGGCACCAAAGTATTGGGAAATCATCACGGTAGCACCGGTACTCAGGCCGATAAAAAAGCCATTGGTGAGGTTAATCAGTGCCGTGGTAGAACCCACCGCTGCCAAAGCACCCGTTCCCACAGAGCGGCCTACCACAATGGTATCCACCGTGTTGTACATCTGCTGAAAAAAGCTTCCCAACAGAATTGGGAAGAAAAAAATAAGCAACTGCTTCCAGATCACGCCTTCGGTAATCTGCTGCGGCGATTGTCTCCGCCTCATATTCTCACTCTCCTTTATCGTTATCCAAAGGATTCTATCACGGAATGTTTATTTTGTCCATGGGTTTTTCCAACTTTTTGCAACAAATTTCAGGTGCAATGATTGCAGATCATGCGCCATCCTGATTTTTCTCTTTTGATCCTCTTCTGCCGGCCTGCTTTTATTTGGAACTTTGCAGCGCCCTGCCATTGTTTCGGAGGAATCCGGCAGTATTGAAAAATCGAAAGGGCTAAAACAGAGAATATCATTGCGAAAATTGTCGCTTTATTGTATAATCGTGAGTGGTAAAAATTGAGAAAGAGGCAGTGTGAGTATTTAAATGAAAAAGAATCGTGTATCCGTGCCCATTCTACCCGTTGCCATTGCAGGAGTCCTGCTGGCAACGGTTTTGATTGTGGTGATCGTCAAGCTCGTAAGCAAGCCGCCGGCAAACGATGAGATTGCCGCCGGCATTGCTTATCTGGAATCCCTGGAAAAAAAGGACCCAGACGAAGTGACCCAGGTGCGAAAGGAAATCCATAAAAAGAAATTGGAGGCCCAGCGCGACGAGCTGATCGCCCAGCTCAGCAGCGGCACATTGGACCCGTTTTCTTTTTTTAAAGATGCCGCCATTTTGGGAGACTCCCGGGCGGTGGGTTTTTGGTACTACGAATTTGTGGACAAGGGGCGGGTTTTTGCAGATGGCGGACATACCATCCGCAACATTGCCGACCATATGGACGCCCTGGTTGCGCTGAATCCTGCCACCGTTTATCTGTGCTACGGCTTGAACGACATCAGCATCGGCATTTGGGATACCCCTCAGGAGTACACGGCAGAATATATGAAAATCATACGAACTCTTCAGGAAAAGCTGCCCGAGGCAACCATCGTGGTCAGCTCCATTATGCCTGCCCAGGCTCCGGCCTTTGACCGAACCGAGCAGTGGCGCCACATTCCTGAATGGAGCGAAGCACTGGGACAGGCCTGCAAAGAGAACCATATTCTATTTGCCAACTGCGACAAGGTGGCCCAGCAGCACGCCGACCTGTGGGATGTGGACGGCATCCATTTCCGCCGGGAGCTCTATCCCTACTGGTCCAGCCACCTGGTTGTCACCCAGCTCACGGAGGAAATCGAATGAATAAAAAAATAACAACTTTGAAATGTCTTCGCTGGGCACTGGTTCTGGTGGCGGTTGTTTCCCTTGTGGCCATGTTCAACACCAACACCATCAGCGACGCGGACCCGGAAGCAGTTGCCGCTGCGGTCGTAGAACAAATCGATATGGAAAACATGCTCAAGGCGGACAACCAGATGTTCAAGCGTTTCTACGGTCTGGACCCTTCCAGCTTTGAAGCCTGCATCCTCTACTATCCTTCCACCAACATGATGGCAGAGGAGCTTCTGATCCTGAAGCTTTCCGACCTTTCCCAGCAGGAGGCTGTCCGCAGCGCCATCGAGGCACGAATCAACACCCAGAAGACCACCTTTGAAGGCTACGGGGTGGAGCAGTATGACCTGCTGACCAACAATGCCGTGGTAGAAATCCGGGGAAATTATGTTCTGTTCGTAGTAAACGCCAGGTCTGCCCAGGCCCACAAGGCATTTCTGGACGCACTGTAAGGAGGGCTTGAGATGGCATTTAATGATCTGAGCTTCCTGTTTATCTTCTTCCCCGCCATGGTTCTGCTCCACGCCTTGATCCCCAGGCCGGGAAAAAATATCCTTCTGCTTCTGGGCAGCTTGGTATTCTTCTCCTGGGGTACGCCGGAATATCTGTTCCTGCTGATACTGATGATCCTGTTCAACTATGTTTCCGGGCTTCAGCTGGCCGCACAGAAGCAGGCGGGTGACACCGTGGGCGCCAAACGGGCCCTCATTGCTTCCGTTGCTGTGAATTTGCTTTTGCTGGGCTTTTTCAAGTACTGGGGCTTTTTGCTGGAGAACCTCAACGCCCTGTTCGGGTCTTCCTTCTCTGCACGGCCTCTGCCCATGCCCATTGGCGTTTCCTTCTTTACCTTCTCTATTTTGTCTTATCTCTACGATGTATACCGGGACAAGGCACCTGCGGCCCGGAATCTGCTGCAATTTTCTTTGTATGTGACCTTCTTCCCCAAGCTGGTCTCCGGTCCCATTGTGCAGTACGCCGCCATGGAAGAGCAGCTCAAAACCCGCACTCCGGACCGGATGCTCTTCGGCAGCGGTGCCCGGCTCTTCCTCATTGGACTCAGCAAAAAGGTGCTGTTGGCCAACACCCTGGGAACCACCTTTTATGGAGTGACCGCGCTGCCCATGGACGGCATCAGCGTGGTAAGCGCATGGTTGGGCGCCATTGCCTATGCACTGATGCTGTATTTCGACTTCAGCGGATATTCCGATATGGCCATCGGTTTGGCGCAGATGTTCGGCTTCCGGTTTGAAAAGAACTTTGATTATCCCTATGTTTCTTCCAGCATTACGGAATTCTGGAGGCGCTGGCACATCTCCCTGGGCAGCTGGTTCCGGGATTATGTATACATCCCCCTGGGCGGCAGCCGGGTCAGCACCGGAAAAATCATCCGCAATCTGCTGGTTGTGTGGTTCCTCACCGGCATCTGGCACGGTTCCAGCTGGAACTTCATTTTCTGGGGTCTCTACTACGGGCTGCTTTTGATCCTGGAAAAGTTTGTTCTGAAAAACATTCTGGAAAAAGTCCCTGGCGCTATCCGTCATTTTGTCACGCTGCTTTTGGTGCTCATCGGCTGGGTATTCTTCTTCTCTCCCAGCCTGGGAAGTGCTTTCCTCTGGTTGGGCAGAATGTTCGGCATCGGTGCCAGCGGTTTCGTGGACAGCACAGCCCGCTATTATCTGTCCAGCTGTTTCATTGTCCTGGTTATTTCCGTTATAGGTGCGCTGCCCGTCTGTGCGAAGATGGGAAACAGCCTGCTCCACGGCAGCAAGCGTTCTGTATACCTGTCCATCGTGTGGTATGCCGCTTTGCTCATGCTGTGCATCGCAGGTATGATGGTCAGCACCTATTCTTCTTTCTTGTATTTCCAGTTCTGATGGGAGGTTGCTGCTTTGGAACAAACACAAACCATTCATACCAGACGGCGTTCCCCCTTTCAGAGGAACCGCCGTTTGCAGACTGTGCTGCTGCGCTATTTGCTGGTTGGCTCAGTCCTGTTTTTCGTGGTGTTAGGATTTCTGATAAAAGATCAGGAATTTTCTCAAACCGAAAATCGGAAGCTGGCCCAAAGGCCGGACTTTTCCCTAAGTGCTCTGGTTGACGGCAGCTATCTGAAAAATCTGGGTAGCTATGTGGCAGACCAATTCCCCGGTCGGGACTTTTGGATCTCTCTGAACCTGCGGATGAATCAGGCTCTGGGACAGAAGGAAGCCGGAGGTGTCTATCTGGGCCGTGACGATTATCTGATCCAGATTCCCGGCGACCCCAACGAAGAGCAGGTTTCCCGCAACATGTCCGCCATCAGTACCTTTGCCCAGGCGCATCCGGACCTGAACATGGTCATGACCGTGGTCCCCAACGCCATCACGGTCCATGCAGACAAGCTGCCCAAACACGCCCCCACCCGGGATCAGCTGGCCGATCTGGAACATCTCAAACAGCAGCTGACCGGTGCGGCGTTTTTGGATGTCACTGATACCCTCATGGAGCATAAAGACGAATACCTGTACTACCGCACCGACCACCACTGGACCAGTCTGGCCGCACACTATGCATTTCAGGCCATGGCTCCTGCCCTGAATATCTCCCTGCCTGAGACGGAGGCATATACAACTTACACGGTGTCCGACACCTTTGAAGGGACCCTGTCCTCCAAGAGTGGCAGTCATAGCGCCCTAGACTCTGTGGATGTCTATGTCCCCAAAACCGACATCGATTATTTTGTGACCTATGTGGATACCGGTGAAACCATAAGCTCCATGTATGACCGTGACGCGCTCAACGAAAAGGATCACTACACCGTGTTCTTCGGCGGCAACCATTCCCGGGTGGATATCACCACCACAGCGGATACGGAGCGGAGCCTGCTGGTATTTAAAGACTCCTATGCCAACTGTATGATGCAGTTCCTTTATCCCTACTTTGACCACATTACCATGATCGACCCCCGGTACTATTACGACAACGTGGAACTGATCCTCAAAACAGAGGGCATCACCGATGTGCTGTTTCTGTACAACCTGGACACCTTCCATGGTGACACCTCTCTGGCCGATGTACTGCTGAGCGGAGCCCCGCAGAACTGAGCCATTCAAAATCTGCCGAAGAATCCATGCTTCTTCGGCAGATTTTTTGTTTTCAGTGCAGCTTGCCCGGCCCCTGTATTTCCAGTCAGCGTGCTCGTCTGCATACGCTCTCATAGAAGTCCACGGGCAGCTGCTCTCCATGATGGCCTTTTGTTTCATGTGATCAGAAATCAGGGAAAAATTTTTTATTTCCTGTGATTTCTACTTGACAACACACTTAAAATCGTTTATAGTTTACTTGGTTAGCGGTTACTAACCTGGCGGTCATAGGTTCCATAGCGATCCCATTATGGTGACCCCTCTTTACCGTACCAAGTTTGAGATGTATCGCCGGTTTTCTTCCGCCCTTGTGGCTGATTTCCCTTATCGATTGATAGAGGGATTTTTTGAGCGCAAGAAGTTAGCATAAGCTAACCCATGTATCCACCCATGTTAGCTTATGCTAACCTCATTTTGTGCAATGCACACTCAGGAGGAACACCATGAATCCAAAAACGCGTAAAGCATTGCTTTGGGGAATTCCACTGCTGATACTGATTCTGATCGGTATTTTTTTTGCGTGGAAACATTTTTCCAAAGGCGGCGAAGTAACCAGCAACCTGCCGGAATACAGCTTTGAGGAAGAACAGGTGCAGCAGACAGAAGCTGCTTCCCAATCCCGTGGCATCAAAATTCCCGGCTATACCGTCATCCCCATTGCCGCAAATTCTCAGGAGGTTGAGGTGGACCTGTATAATCCCGAAGAAAATCAGGTCTATTTTCAAATTTCCTTCCTTCTGAAAGACACCGGAGAGAAGATTTTTGAATCCAAGCTCATAAAGCCCGGACAGCACCTGTATACCATCTCTCTGGCTCAGCCATTGGCCCCCGGCGATCACGATATCACCATTCAGTATGCCACATTCTCCACGGACGGAGCCTTCTCCCCCCGCAACGGTGCCTCTGTGGATTGCGTGCTGCGGGCCGAGGAATAACATCGGATGTTTCACCTTCGGTGAAATCAAAATATCACAGCTATATTTTAGGAGGAATTAAAATGAACAAAACATTCAAGCGTATGCTCTCTACTGCAATGGCACTGGTCATGGCCGTAGGCTTCGGAACCATGGGCGCATCCGCGGCTTCCGAAAAAGCAGGTCATACCGACGGGGAATACACCGCCAAGGTAGCCATGCTCCACGAAAGCAAGGAGCAAAACAGCATGTGCAATGTCCTGTTTGACCACGATGCCGATGTAACCATCAAGGGCGACACCGCACAGATCCGCTTCTACGCCGCTTACCCCGTTCCCTCTTTCCCCGACCAGGGAAAGGACGGCACCCTGAAGAACTTCACCGTAACTCTGGACGGCAAGCAGTACATTGCCGAGTCCGATATCACCACCAAGCCCGAGCGTACCATGGATGAGGCCAGCATCGCATTTGGCATCAAGGCCGGCGCTTCCATCCCCACGCAGGTTCTGACCCTCACCATTCCCACCGACAAGCTGGACAGCCTGGCCGGCACTCCCGCTCCTTCCACCGCCTTTGTCAATGCCGTTATGATGAGCAATGTAAAGCTCCGCTTTAAGCTCACCGATCTCAAGGGCGGCTCCACTCCCGTTGAACCCCCCGCAACCGAGACCACGGAAAAGAGCATGCAGATCACTGCTGACATTTCCGCTCCTAAGGCTGCTTACACCGTCACCATTCCCGAGACCGTTACCATGGGTACCCTGTCCGCCGAGAAGGACAATGTTGCTGCTTATAAGGTAGAGGTCACCGCCGAGAACCTGGGTGATGGCTATGTTCAGGTTTCTGCCCCCGCTTCCGGCGCTCTGAAAAACGGCGCCAACGAGTTAGCATTTGCTAACAGCTTTGGCACCCAGAAGACTTCCGTCACTGCCTCTTTTAACGGTGAGTTTACCGTCACCGCTGCGAATGTGCAGTCCGCCGCTGCCGGCAACTACACCGGCGCTGCCAACTTTACCATCCGTTATTTTGCCGGAAAGTAAGTTAACCAAATAGGCGAAAGCATTGGAAATTCCCGCAGAATAGGATGTTCTGCGGGAATTTTTACCAATTCGGCAAAAAGATATAAAAAGGAGTGCATCTATGAAACAATTCAGAAAAGGAATTGCGGCTGCTCTTTTGTTTGCACTGTGTGTCTGCAATTCCCCTGCGGTTGCTGCGGCCTCCATTCCTCCGGAGCCGTCGGCCTCCGAGCCGCGGGCAGACCAGTCTGCGCAGCAAGGGGAAGCTCCGGCTCCGGTTTCTCCAGCGGTGGAAACAAACCAGTCCACCACCATTGAGGCTTCCGTTTCTCCGGCCGCTGACTACTATGTGGTGATCCCGGACCGGGTATCTCTTGGTACGCTGCCCTCTCAGGGGGATTTTTCTCAGTCTTACACCGTAGAGGTGACCATGCCCGAAAAAGAATCCGGCGTGATTACCGTGTCTTCGCAGGATCTGGTTGATTTGACCCTCACCGAGAAAGCCGCCTCTTCTCTGCCCTGCCACAATCAGTTTGGCACCCAAACCTTTACCGGGAGTGGCTCTGCAGAAGGACATCTGACGATTCTTTCCCAGGACATCCGTGCAGCTCAGAGCGGCACCTATTCCGGCGTCCTTCAATTCTATATTCGCTATGAGCACGCTGCCGCTCCGGACCCTTCCAATCCCACAACTCCCACCGAGCCTCCGGCGCCCCCCGCTCCCACGACTCCACCGGCTCCCACTGAGCCCACCGAGCCTCCCGCAACCCTTCCGCCTGATCCCGTGACTCCCCCGCCTCCTCCCAATTCCGGCGGTCAGGGGAATGGCGAAATTTACTACTCCGCCACGGTTTCCATGCGAAAAGATACGGATTTCAACTCCCTCAGTATGTGCAACGCCCTGTTCCATCGCAAGGCCGATATTGTCTGCAAGGGCGATACCGCCACCCTGACGCTCTATGTGGTCAATCCCGTGCCCAAATTTGCCAGTGAGGGAACGCCGCTTTCCAATGTTTCCATGAACTATCGGGGCACCTCCTACGCCTGTCAGGTGAACACCGGCAGCAAGGTGTCCAAGCAGTTTGAGGCAGCCTCCGGCTTCATTGATACCGCCGGAAGCTACAGCGCCTCCCCCATTGTGGTACAGCTTCCCATGCAGGCAATTCGTGAGGCCTCCGGCAAAGCAATCCGATGCAGTGCCTATATCAACGCCATTATGAAGCAGAATGTTGATTTCTATGTGGTGCTCTCGGATCTGGTTCAGACAGGGTCTGCGCCTTCCAACCAGCCTGCAAGTCCCAACGGAGCTCCCAACGGTTCCGGGACCCCAAACAATCCGGAATCCTTATCCCTGACAATGGGACAAGGAGAAAAGACCCACTTTGAAAGCAAGGTTTCCATGCGAAAGGGCGATGACTTTAAGGCCGTCAGCATGTGTGACCCGCTGTTTTATGAAAAGGCAGATATTATCTATCAGGGAGATACCGCCGAGCTTACCGTATATGTGATCGACCCCGTGCCGAAATTTGCTGATGAAGGCACCCCGATTTCGGATGTAGCCTTCCAGTATGAAGGAAAAAACTATGCCGCTGTGCTCCATTCGGACAAAAAGGTCAAAAAGCACTTTGAGCCTGCCGCCGGTTTCATTCCCGATGCCGGAGAGTATACGGTGACACCCGTTTCCGTGGTCCTTCCCAAGGCCGCCATTGCGGCTTCCCTGGATGCAAAGCTCATGTGCAGCGGCTATATCAACACCGTCATGCACACTACCCAGAAATTCTATGTGGTTCTGGATGATCTCAAAGAGATTCAAAAGACAGACGAAACCTCAAAAGAGGTCCCCCCTGTAACAACCGCTTCCGCCCCTCAGCCCTCGCAGCCCGAAGCAGCGCCCCTGCCGGACACCATCCGCATCACCACCAAGCTGTTCCCTCAAGTACTGTGGTATCTTCTGTTTACTGCCCTGGTTTTGGGCGGAAGCTTTACTCTGATGTGGTACCGCCGCAATAGAAAGGATGTTTTTCACAGTGAAACATAAATTTTTCTCCACATGCCGCTCAATGGCGGTGCTCCTTCTTACCCTGTCTCTTCTCACCTTCAGTGCCCTTGCCGCAGAGGTTCCCTGCGAAAGCGCCACAGCCACCGGCTCTTATCGCCATCCCGTGACCAATGCCATTCAAGATTCCGGCGGGGAAAGCAGTGAGGCTCTGGGGCAGAGTATGGTCACCAGTGTTGTAGACCCTCAGGCGCTTGTGGAAACCGCCCCCGACGGTCAGCTCTATCTTACCATGCGGTTTCACCTGATGAGCAATATCTCCAGCACCAAGTTTTCCGTACAGAAGTCCGGCGATTCCGCATGGGCCCAGGTCCTGCCGGAGACCACCGCCAAAGGGGAGGATTCCGCAGATTTTCGTATTCCCATCCCCTCCAAAAATGCCATCGTGCAGGCGGAATGTTTTGTGGATGCCATGGGCAGAGATGTTGTGTTCTATGTAACCGTGAACGGCTTTACCTCTGGCAACGCAGGCAATTTTGTCCGTATGCAGGACAGCGACATCCCGTCAAAGAGCGACGAGTCAGAAACCACTTCCGGTTCCGGCGGTGCTGTCATTGGAGACAATGTGGTGGGTCTGGTAACCGGCGGCAGCTCCACTGCCGGCAAATCCACGGAAGCAAACAGCAAGATCGCCAAAAATGGCGACAATGTACAGGAAGTCGTCATCTCCGGCAGCGTGTGGGTCATGTTCTTTATCCTGGTATTCTGCGCCCAACTGCTGGCATGTCTGTGCTTCTGGGGCATCAAATCATTGGTATGCAAGCATCTGCATCGCAATGGGCAGCCTCTGCCCTCAGCCGATGAACCAGAACAGGAGTCTTCCGAATTTCCTGAAGATCTCTGGGATGAAAACTGGGAGGAATCGGAAAATGAAACTCGCTAAATCCCTTCTGGCAGGTATTTTGTGTCTGTCAATGCTTCTGAGCGGATGTGTAAAGCAGACCACCCAGGAACCTGCTGTCAACGGAAACGGCACCATTGCCGCCACCAGCATTGCCGTCATGGAGATCTGCCGCAAGCTGGATCTTCCCTTGGTGGGCGTTCCCAAAAGCGATTTGTCAGAAATTCCCCAATGCTATAAAGACGCTGCCGTGATTGGAAGTCCCATGGCCCCGGACATGGAGCTTCTGGCCCAGCTCAACCCGGAGTGGGTCCTGAGCCCCTCCAGTTTGCAGAGCGATTTACAGCCCAAATATGAGGCTGCGGGGCTTAAGTATGGATTTCTTAACCTGAAATCCGTATTTGGCATGTATCAGTCCATTGAAGATATGGGGGTATTGTTCGATCGTCAGGAACAGGCTGCTGCAATGATTGCAGAATTTGAATCGTTTATGGCAGAATATCACAAGAGCCATCAGGACAAGCCCGCTCCTACCGTGCTGGTGCTCATGGGCCTGCCCGGCTCCTATGTGGTGGCCACGGAAAACTCTTATGTGGGCAGCCTGGTGGAGCTGGCAGGCGCCACCAATGTCTATGCCGGAACAGATCAGGAATTCCTCAATGTAAACACCGAGGATATGCTTCAGAAAAACCCGGATGTGATTCTTAGGACCGCCCACGCCATGCCTGACAGTGTCATGGAAATGTTTGACGAAGAGTTTCGGACCAATGATATCTGGAAACACTTTTCTGCCGTTCAGAACAATCAGGTCTATGATCTTCCCCCCGCATATTTCGGAATGAGCGCAAACTTCACATATCCAGATGCCATGAAGGTTCTGGATGACATCCTGTTCTCCGACACTTTGATAATAGGAGGCAAGCAATGACCAATCAAAAAAAATCCACTACAAAAATCACTCTGTCTTTTTTGGTGGTCGCCGTAGGGCTGATTGCCCTGTTCTTCCTGTCCATCAATCTGGGCAGCATTCAGCTGACCCCTGCACAGCTATTCCGCGGTCTGTTTGTTTCTTTTGACCCGGATGTTGCCACAGTCTATGACCTGCGCTTTCCCAGAATCCTCATTTCCATTATGGCCGGTGCCTCCTTGGCCGTAGCCGGTGTCCTGTTTCAGGCGGTGCTCAAAAACCCGCTGGCAGATCCAGGTTTATTGGGCATTTCCAGCGGCGCCGGTTTTACCGCCGTATTGGCCGCAACCATCTTTCCGCAGCTCTATTTTATGGCCCCTGTATTCAGTTTTGTTGGCGGTCTTCTGGTCTTTGCAATGGTCTACGGACTTGCATGGAAAGGAGCTCTTTCCCCCCTGCGGATCATCCTGATGGGCATTGCCATGCAAGCCCTGTTTTCCGGCCTTTCCGAGGCCGTCAGCTCCATGAGCGGCGGAAATGTCTCCGGCGTTGCCTCCATTGTGGAGGGCAACATCACCATGAAAACATGGAAGGATGTCTATTTGCTCTTCGGCGTGTCCCTGCCGGGGCTGATTTTCGCCTTTCTCTGTGCCAGATGGTGCAACCTCTGCGGACTGGAGGACAAAACCGTGCGGGGCCTGGGTGTGAACATCGATGCGGTCCGCTTTGTGGTCAGTATCACGGCCGTTTTTCTGGTAGGTGGCTGCACCGCCATTGTGGGGCCTGTGAGCTTCATCGGATTGCTGATTCCCCACATCGGACGCATTTTTGTGGGCAGCGAACATAAGCTTCTGATTCCTTTCTCCGCACTGGCAGGAGGTCTGCTGTTCCTGATGGCAGATACGCTGGGCCGGACCCTCATCCGTCCCTATGAGATGAATGCCTCTGTGATACTGTCCGTGGTTGGAGGCATCGCTTTTGTACTGCTGCTGAGAAAGAGTGGAGGAATTTATGGAAAATAACAACACCTGCTTTCAGGTTCGCAACCTGTCCTTTGGGTATGACAAAAAAACGGTTCTCAAAAATCTGAATCTCAAAATTCCTAAGGGAAAGATCACCACGCTGATCGGTCCCAACGGCTGTGGAAAATCTACCCTTTTTCAGCTGCTGACCAAGAATTTAACCCCTTCTTCCGGTGACATTCTTCTGGGAAATACTCCTCTCAACCAGATGAGCCTGAAAGAATTTGCCCGCCGGGTGGCCATTGTGCATCAGAACAACACCGCACCGGGAGATCTTACCGTGGAAAATCTTGTATCCTACGGCAGAATCCCCTATACAAAAATGGGCCGCTCTCCTTCCAGCCCGGAAGATCAGAAGCTGATTGAGCGAGCCATGAAGATCACGGGAATCACGGGTCTTAGAAATCGCAGCATCCAGAATCTCTCCGGCGGCCAGCGCCAGCGGGTCTGGATCGCCATGGCACTGGCCCAGGGGACCAAAGTGCTCCTGCTGGATGAGCCAACCACCTATCTGGACATCCGTTATCAGATTCAGATTCTCCACCTGATCCGGATGCTCAATCGCAAGTGCGGCATTACCATTGTGATGGTTTTGCACGACATGAATCAGACCATCCAGTACAGCGATGAGATCATCGCCCTGAGCAGTCAGGGCACCGTTGTGGCCCAGGGTGATCCACGGGAGGTGGTCTCTTCTCCCATGCTGGAGCAGGTCTATAATGTGCATTTGGATGTGATTGAGCATGATACCCGAAAAATCGTCATGAATTTCTAACCGATTGGCTTCGGCAGCAACACGCAGCTTATCAGAAGATAGGCTGCGTGTTGCTTTTGTCCGGGGCACAGGCACGCTGCGAACACCTGCCAGCGACGCAAAAAAGGTGCAGCCGGTTCTTAACCGAACCGCTGCACCTTTCTTGCAACCCATTATTTCATATGAATGGCAGAAACATCCACATAGCTGGGATCTTGGCAAAAATCATATCCTGCAATCAGGGTGTTGTCCCACAGCGCCAGTTCATGGATGTAGCTGACGGGCACTGCAAGGACCTGTCCGGAAATGGTCTGGAGCACCTCCGTATAGATTTCCTGCACCCGCTGTAAATCATCGGTGGAATCCAGCTCTTTAATGAGAGACGGATCGGACAGGAAGGCGGCAAACTGCGCAGCAATGGGGTCTGCTCCCAATTCAGGGTTGATATTTGTCATGACAGTAAAGGGATCGTATGCACTGCCATAAGTATGGTAGAAGCTAAGCTCATAATTCCCGGCCATCATTTCACCATACCAGGACATCATATCAGAGCCCTGGATCACCGTGTCGAAGCCGATCTTTTTCAGCTGCCCCGTAATTGCAAGTACTGCATCATCCACGCTGGAAAGGCTCTGGGAATAGATGAGGCGAATGGTCAGAGGTTTGCCGTTCTTTTCCACAACCCCGTCTCCGTTGGTGTCCTCATAGCCCGCCTGGGCCATCAGCTCCTTGGCCTTGTCCAAATCGGTATCATAGACAGGCTGTTCCACATCACAATACGGCTTGTTCTTGGGGAATAAGAACTCCGCCGCTGTCTCCAGCTCATTGAATACGGAGGTCTCCAGCTCCTTTTGGTCGATGGTCAGTGCGACCGCCTGCCGCACAAGGGGATCATTGAAGGGGGCAGTATTCAAATTCATTCCCAGATAGCGGCTTCTATTGCTTGCCTGGGCGATTGCCGAACCAAATCCGTTCTCCTGGGACAGCTGGGAAAACCCATCCGTACTCATTTTGTCTGCACCCAGGATGGCATCGATTTCTCCATTTCGCAGTGCCAGCAGCTTTGCGTCATTGTCAGGGATGGCTTTCACATGAAATACATCCACCTCCGGCTTTGTTCCCCAGTAATAGGGATTGCGAACAAAGGTGCTGGTGTCTCCATCTCGGCTTTCAAACATATAAGGACCGGTACCCATTGTTTCATTTCTGCAATTTTCAAAAACTTTGGACACACCGCCCTCAAAAGCCCGGGGATTGACAACGGCAAAGGGCATCATCATAGTGAGATCATTGAGGGCCCCATAATACGGAGAGGTCAGCTTCATCACGAAGGTGGTTTCATCCGGTGTCAGCAGCTCCTCAAGCAGCGTGCTCAGCTTTCCGAAAGATCCGTTGTATACGCCCAAACTCTCACCAATGGCCTCAAAGCTCTGTTTCACCGCATCGGATGTGAGAGGGGTCCCATCGGAAAACTTCACTCCCGGCCGCAGATAGAAGGTGTAGGTTTTTCCGTCCTCGGACACCTCCCAGCGTTCTGCCAGCGCACCTTCCAGCTCTCCTTTTTGATTGTACCTGATCAGGGTGTCATAGAAATTGCGGGTCCAGTACCCTGCGGCATAGTTGTTGGTATGCTCCTCCGTAACAACCGGGTAGAAGCCAAAGGAAAAATCCCAGCTTTCCGTCAGGGTGATTGTTTTTGTCTGGTTCTGTGAGGACTCCGGGGACGGATTGTTTTTCTCTGCGCAGGCTGCCAGAGACAGGCACATCATTCCCGCAAGTCCCAGCGCAAACAGTTTCTTGAATTTCATCAAAATTCTCCTTTCGTATGGTATATACCGCGCCATTTGGCGGATATATCAAAGTGGTACCGACAAAACCGAGGACAACAGCAGACGGCTGTACGGATGGGTGAAGCAATCTGCATCGCCGGAAAAATGCCGATCCTCCACAATCACTCCGTTTTGCATCACCATCACCCGGTCGGCCAAATACAGCGCCGCATCCATATCGTGGGTGATAAACAGGCAGCTCATAGAGAACTGCGCATGGAGCCGCTTCAGCAAATCCAATACATTTTTCTGAAGCAGAACATCCAGTCCGCTTACGGCTTCGTCAAAAATAATGATTTCCGGCTCTGCAGCCAGGGCACGGGCAATACAAACCCGCTTCTGCTGACCGCCGGACAGCTCATAGGCCTTTCTTTGGGCAAGTGTGACCGGCAGTTCCAACTCCTCCATCAGCCCATAGACCCGTTCTCGCTCCTCTGCCCCGGACAAGTGCTTCAAATTTCGCAGGGGCTCCGCAATGGAGCGGTAAACAGAAAAGCGTGGATCCAACGCACTTTTCCCGTCCTGCAGAACCATCTGTATTTTGGACCGGAGCTGTGGGTTCCTGTAAAACTGCTTGCAGGAAATCGGCGCACCGTCCAGCAAAATCGATCCTTCTGTAGGGGGCAGAACACCGCACAAAAGCCGGGCCAGCGTACTTTTGCCGGAGCCGCTTTCTCCCACCAGTGCGCAAAAGCTTCCATCTTCCAGGGAAAAATTCACCTGCTTTACGGCGTATTGCGCCCCGGAGGAGGCTCCTTTTTCGTATCGCTTGGACAAACATTTTGCTTCCAGCATCTGTCACACCTCCCCGGTTCGTGTGTGGGAAAGCGACGAGGCCGCAATCAGGGCCCGGGTATAGGGCGCACGGGGATTGGTCAAAACCTCATGCACCGAGCCGTGCTCTACTATGATTCCATCTTTCATAATCATCACATGGCCTCCCAGCTGTACCGCCACGGAAAAATCGTGGGTCACCATCATAATCCCAACTCCATTTTGCCGAAGCTGCAAAAAAGAATGTATGGTTTCATTGCGATGGACCACATCCAGAGCGGTTGTGGGCTCGTCTGCAATGACGATTTTGGCATCTCCCATCATCGTCATGGCAATCAGCACTCGTTGAAGCATACCGCCGGACAACATGTAAGGGTATGCTCCATAGATCCCCGCAGCATCCGGCAGCCCCGCTTCGGACAGGCTTTCCAGAATTTTCTTCCTGCGTTCCGCTTTTGAAAGCGGGCTGTGCAGGGCCAGGGTCTCATCCATCTGTGCACCGATTCGCATGGAGGGGTCCAGCGCGGTCATGGGATTTTGTGGAATGAACGCCAGCTCTCCCCCATAGATTTTCTGCCGCTCCCGGAGGGATAATGTCAGCAGATTTCGCCCGTCCAACAGGATCTCTCCCCGGGCAGAAAAGCGTCTCGGTTCCAAAAGTCCCATAACGGCCCGGCAGGTCAGGGTCTTGCCGCTGCCGGACTGTCCCAGTAAAATCAGGGATTCCCCCTGTGAAACAGAAAAGCCGATGCCCCGGACAAGTGCTTTGTTTTCCCGATTGGCTGTAATACACAGGTCTTTTACACAGAGATTCATAGGCTTGTCTCCTCCGGGGTCAAATGATCTCGAAGGGCTTCTCCAAACAGGTTGAAGCCCGCCGAGGTAAGCAAAATGCAAAGGCCGGGATACAGCAGCAGCTCTGGATGACTGTATAACCCCGTGCGGGCATCGTTGAGCATGGCCCCCCACTCCGGAGTCCCCGCAGGAAGTCCCAGTCCAAGGAAGGCAAAGCTGGACACCATAATAATGGCCGAGGCCATGCTGGTACTCACATATACCAAAAATTGCGGGATAATATTGGGAAGCAAATGCTGAAAAACTATTTTCATGGTATTGCATCCGGAAATGCGTGCCGCCAGTATGTAATCTCTGCCCATTTCCGTCAATGCATAGGAGCGGACCACACGAACAAACCATGCCCAGGTAGCTATCAGCACGGATATCGCAATATTTTCAATCCCCTTTCCAAGGACCCCAATCACCGCAATGGCAATAATCAAGGCGGGAAAGGCGATAAAAACATCACAGACCATGTTCAGTGTAAAATCCACCTTTTTTCCGGCACAGACGCTGACGGTCCCCACCAGCAGCCCAATGACAGAAAGCGCCAACAAGGTGGGAATGCTGATTACAATGGAATATCTGGCGCCATATAAGAGCCGGGACAAAACGCAGCGGCCCAGCTGATCCGTTCCCAGAGGATATCTGCCTCCGGGCGGAAGATACTTTCCGGTGGTATCGATCAGCTTTGGATCATTGGGTGCAAGCACCGGTGCCAACAGGGCAACGCCCAGAACCAAGACGATCAACACAAGGCCAACCAGTGCCTGTGGATCTTTGAGTAGTTTTTTACACATGATCTTCCCTCACCATCCATGGACAAAGCAGTCGGTTCACAACATCGGCCACCAAATTTGCCGCCACAAAGATGCCGGCAATGATGACAATACAGGTTGCAGTGGCAGTCGCATCCGCCGCTGTGACACAGTTCACCAGATAAGTCCCCAGACCGCTGACAGAAAATACACTTTCCACCACCACACTGCCGGCCACCAGATAGCCCAGATATTGGCAGAACAGCGTAAAAACCGGTGGCATGGCATTGCGCAGCATATGACGCATCAAAATCCGGGAAGCGGACAGCCCTCTGGCTTTTGCGTACTGTACATAATCTGCGCCGGATTCCGCCAGCAGCGCCGAACGCATCAGCCGAATCAGGCCACAGGCGCAGGGAAGCGCCAGTGTAAAGGAGGGCAGCAGATATCCCTTGATTCCCGGGTCCGGCAGAACATGGAACCATCCCAGATGTACGGCAAAGCCCAGCAAAAGCAGAAACCCCAACCAGAAGGTAGGCATGCAGATCCCAACCATGGAGATCCATCGGATCACATGGTCTGCTGCCGTGTTGCGCCAGCGGGCACAGATCAGGCTGATCGGCACACAGAGCAAAATGATCCACAGCAGTGAAAGGGCCACCAGATGCATGGAAACCGGAAGATATTGCTTTAAATCCTGCGCAATCGGTTTGTGGGTGTAGAAGGCCTCTCCCATGTTCCCGGTAAACAACCCCTTCAGCCACTGGAGATACCGCACAGGAAAAGGCTGATCCAGTCCCATTTCAGAGCGAACCATTTCAACCTGCTCTGCGGTTGCATTTAAGGTTCCCCTGCGTGCCATAATTTCAGCCGGGTCTTTGCCGGACAGGGCCACCAGGACAAAACTCAGAATGCTGACTCCCAGCAGAACAACGACTGCGCTGACCAGGCGCTTTGCCATATATCGTTTCATCATATCTCTCCCATTGTAGTTAGTCTAAACTAACTAAACGTTCTAAAAACAACACCTCGCAACGAGATGTTGTTTTTAGGTTAGTTTGCGCTAACTATAGTAGCACATCTATGGGCACTTGTCAACGATAACTCTCTTTAACATGGTGGAAGGTCTCGGCTTTTATTCCACCCCAAGCTGCCGGTCCGCAGCTTTACAAAATTCCGATAGATTCCCTCCTGATGCATCAGCTCCTCATGACTGCCGGACTGCACAATTCTGCCATCCGAAATGACTTTGATTTGGTGGGCGTTCCGAATGGTATTCAGGCGATGAGCAATGACCAGAAGTGTTTTTCCCCGGCACAGTTCACTGATTGCCTGTTGGATATAGCTCTCGTTATCCACATCTACATTGGCAGTGGCCTCATCCAGGATCACAATGGGCGCATCCTTCAGAATACACCGGGCGATGGAGAGCCGCTGCTTTTCTCCTCCGGAAAGAGTGGCACCCCCCTCTCCGATCACCGTATCAAAGCCGTCGGGAAGGTCCATGATAAAGTCATAGCACCGGGCCTTTTTTGCCGCCTCCACCACCTCTTCCCTGGTGGCATCCGGGCGTCCGATGGATATATTATTGTAGATTGTGTCCTGGAACAGATACACCCGCTGAAACACCATGCTGATCTGCTCCATAAGCTCCGAAAGCGGAATGTCTCTGATGTTTTTTCCCCGAATTCGGATCTCGCCCTGCCGGATGTCCCAAAACCGTGCCAGCAGACTGGCGATTGTGGACTTTCCTCCCCCGGAAGGTCCTACCAGGGCCACCATCTGATTTTTTTCCAGCGCAAAGGACACCTGATGCAGCACTTCCTGCTCGCCATAGCCAAAGCTCACATTGCGAAACTCTACCTCCGGTCCTTCATACGCCCCGGAGATGTGCTGTGTGCCATTATCTGCCAGCTCCGGCTGCTGAAAGACCTGCTCGATGCGGTCCAGGCAGCTGTTCATTACCGTCAGTCTGGTGGCCTGGCTATACAGCGCCTTCAGAGGAACAAACAGCTCCAGCACAAAAAGAAGCATTCCGATAAAATGCAAAGCAGACAGCCTGCCGCCGAGGAACAGACCCGATGCCACTGCCAGTACAAGGGCCGATGCAATTCCATACCCCGTATACAAGCACGTGGCCCAGGGCGCCTGATTTTTCTCAAAGGCAATGTTTGCCCGGCA
The DNA here is from genome assembly GCA_029257335.1 of Faecousia sp. GTDB lineage: Bacteria > Bacillota > Clostridia > Oscillospirales > Oscillospiraceae > Faecousia. The sequence continues at coordinate 13,634 of JARIBV010000050.1, read as the reverse complement.
GCTCTCTTCAAAGTTTCGGGTAAGCTCCCGTGAGTGCTCTCCAAGGAGATTGTAGGTCTTTATAATCCCCATGCCCTCCGTAAAGTCCAGCACCGCATTGGTCAGGTTTTCGCTCTGCTGCTGGCGTACTGCGGAATAAAACAGCGCATCATTGTTCATTCCCCGGGCAATCAGGCAGAGGATCAGACACAAAACAGCCGCAGCAAGGCCCAGCCACAGATTGAAAAAGCATAAAAAGATCACGGTAACACACTGTGAAAAGATGAAGCTCATCATGTCTGCCAATACAGACATGGCATTTTCTTCAATAAACAGCATATCCGTGGAAATCACCGAGCTGATTTTCCCCAGATTTCCCTCTGTAAAATAACCCATTGGCATTTTTCTCAGGTGCTTGCCCAGGTCCATTCTGATATCGGCAAACAGCTGATAGCCTGCCGTGGATTGGAGCCGATCGGACAGCAGCTGAGACACCGTGGTGAGCAGAAGGCAAACTACCATTCCCACACCAAGCCACAGACAAAATTCTTCGTCCATGGTTCCCTGATAGATTGCGCTGAGGGCAACAAACGACAGCATAATGGGGGAAACCTTCAGCATTGCCTTCAAAAATGAAAAGATAAATGCCGCCCGGATTCGCCCTTTGTATTTTCCGGAGAGCTTTAATATCCGTCTGATTAACTGAATCATACCTGGTCACCTCCCATATGTGTGGTCTCTACTCCCCATGCATAGCTTTCCTCAGCCGCTTTCCACAGCTGCTGATACTTTTCACATCCTTGCAGCAATTCCTTGTGGGTTCCTGCCGCCACCAGATTCCCCTGATCCAGCACACAGATCCGGTCTGCCCGGGTGATGGATTGGAGCCTGTGCGCAATCACGATCACGGTCTTATTGCGGATCACTTCGGATATGGCCTCATTCATCCGCTCCTCATTCTCCGGGTCCATAAAAGCGGTGGCTTCATCCAATACAACGATGGGGGCGTTTTTCAGGATGGCTCTGGCCAGAGAGATTCTCTGCCGCTCGCCGCCGGAAAGCTGTTTTCCTCCATCTCCGGCCATGGTATGAATTCCCTGAGGCAGGCGTTTGAGAAATTCTCCGCACTGTGCCTTTTCAGCCGCCGCCATGACCTGCTCGTCGGTTGCTGACAAATTCCCCTGTCGGATATTCTCCAGAAGACTGGTATTGAACAGGAACTGTTCCTGGGCCACATAGGAAATCTGACGGTTCAGCGCCTCCAGACGCATGTCCCGGATGTCCTGGCCTCCCAGCCGTATGCTGCCTTGCGTAACATCATAAAAATGGACCAGAAGCTTTGCCAGCGTAGATTTTCCGCTTCCGGACTCTCCCACAAGCGCCGTCATTCCTCCTTCCGGAATGTCCAATGTGATTCCATGGAGTACCTCCGTCTCCTCGTAGGAAAAGTGTACATCCTCAAACCGGATGTGATGGTCCTTTCCCCGGAACTCCTGTTCCTTCTGCTGAAGAGGCGCACCGGCCATGGCTTTTTCCAGTTCCTCAATTTTATAGTTGATCTGAGGCAGGGTTGATGCAAAGCTCAAGGCCCGCAGCAGAGGTGCACCGATGCCGAAGGACATACACAGCACCAGAGCCAGGTCTGGGAGCGTTGACAGGCCGGTCAGTACAAAATACGCTCCCAGAGGAAGCGTGACCAGGGCCACCGTTGGAATCATACTGTTATAAAGCGCCATCCACGGCCAGCAGCTTCGGAACCAGTCCAGGGTAAAATCCCGATAGTTCACAATGTCACGCTCCAGCCGTTTATAGCTGTCACCGGAGCGGTTAAACACCTTGACCACTTCCATGCCATTGATATACTCAATGATGGTGTTGTTCATTTTCTGTCCCGCTTCATAGTAGGGGCCCATCTTGCTCATGCCGGAACGAAACATCATGCCCATGGAAAGAATTCCCAGAGGAAGAGAGGCCAGGCTGAGCAGCGCCAGCTTCCAGTCAACAAAAAACATTGCAATGTAAATCAGAATCGGCATTGTCAAATTCGCAAAGCCCTCCGGCAAAGCATGGGCCAGCAGCAGCTCAATGGTTTCAATATCATCTGTAAACAGCTTTTTGATCGCCCCCACGCCCTTCTCCTGAATCATTCCAAGAGGCTGCTGCTCCAATGTGCCCTGCAAAGAGATCCGCAGGTTTTTCAGAGTGTGATAGGCGGCATAATGAGACAGATCCAGTCCCTTTATATATAATGCCGCATACAGGACGGCACACAGAGCGATTCCCCCCAGCCGCCATATCACATAGTCAAAGGTAATGGCTTCTTTCAGCAGCAGAGGCTTCAGCAGCTGATAGATAAAGAGATAGGGAATCACGCTGCAAATGGTTCCCGCCAGCATAAGCAGCGCTGCCAGATAGGTCAGCCGACGCTTTTCTCCGGCGTAATTCAATACTTTCTGAAACATAGGTTCCTCCTTTTTGGTTAGTATAGGCTAACTTCCGGATTTTGTTTTGCCTCCCACCTGAAAAAGGGGGAGGCGGATGTCAGGGCTTCGCTTTGAATCCCATGGCATGGTGCCAATCAAATAAGCGGCATATGATCTGACAATGGGATAAAATATCATTTCGGTCAAATCCATGGATGAACGGCTCATAGACCGTGGTCCAAAAGGAGGACAACAGAACATGCAGCTCACTTTTAGTGATTGCCTTGTCCACCAGGCCTCTCCTTTGCGCCTCTTCTAAAAATGCTTCCGTATACTGCGTCATGATGTTGACCCAATCATGTTCAAAATTGGACCATTTTGTTCCTTCCGAGCTGCAAAGCAGCAGCATGAACCCGTCATATCGCTCATATAGGAAATCAAACCAGCCCATCATGGCATCTTCGTCCATCTCCCAGGCCTTCACCAATTCTTCATCCGAAATGCCCGCCAGGTCCACATCGCCCCTCTTCTCGGCCTGTGCATACAGGTCCCGTACCGTATCTTCCACCAAGGCATCAAACAATTCCTCCTTGCCCTTGAAGCGATTGTAGATCGCCCCGGTGGTAATGCCTGCGTCCTTGCAGATCTCTTTCAGAGAAGAATCCTGAAAGCCATGCTGCAAAAAATGTTGCTTGGCACTTTGCATGAGTCGAGGGTCAATGCTGCGATCCGCTGTTGCCAATGTACCACTCCTTTCTTTTGATTGATAATTAGATTATCGATAATGTAGTTATTATACAGATCTCATCCCAATTTGTCAAGCGGCCCAATGAAAAAAGTACCGCCAAAATCAAGGGATCTCCCGATTTTGGCGGTACCTGTATTCAAGTTAATTCAATTTCCAGCCGATTGCTTTCTGCCGTTCCGTCACAAAGTCTGCATAGATGCCCTTCTGCGCAATCAGTTCCTCATGGGTTCCGTGCTGGACGATCTGTCCATGGTCCACCACAAGCACCTGGTCTGCATGCCGAACGGTTTTCAGACGATGGGCAATCATCAGGATGGTCTTGTTCCGTGTCAGCGCTTCCACAGCCTGCTGCAAACGGTCCTCATTTTCCGGGTCTACATTGGCGGTTGCCTCATCCAAAATCACGATGGGCGCATCCTTGAGCAAGGCTCTTGCAATGCTGATTCTCTGTTTTTCACCGCCGGAGAGAGAAGCGCCTCCCTCCCCGATCACGGTCTGATATCCCTGGGGAAGGCTTTCTATGAAATCATCACAGCAAGCTTTTTGGGCCGCAGCCACCACCTCCTGATGCGTTGCGTTGGGCTTGCCGAATTTGATATTATTTTCGATGGTATCCGCAAAGAGATATACATTTTGGAACACCACGCTGAGCTGATCCGTCAGGGCCTCCAGAGTATAGTCCCGAATGTCTATGCCGCCGATCTTAATGCTGCCGCTGTCCACATCCCAAAAGCGGGCGATCAGATTGCATAATGTGGTCTTTCCAGAGCCGGAGGGGCCGATGATTGCAGTAGTGGTATGCTCCGGCAGGCAAGCAGAGATCCCCCGGATAATCTCCCGATCCCCATAGGAAAAGTGTACATTTTCCAGCTTGATCTCATGGCTTTTGGGAGCGCGCTGTCTGCTTCCCTCTTCCATCTGCTCCATCTGCTCCGTGGCAAGGGTTCTGTCGATGCTGGCATCTGCCAGACGCATCATGGTGATGCCCATTCCGAAGAGTTTGATTTGCCCAAAGACAAGGAAAGACATCACAATGCTCATCAGCGCATTGGCTACTGTCATCTGTCCGTGGAGCCAAAGCAAAACCGCAGACAGCATCATGCCTACCCCTGCAATCTGCAGGATCAGCTCCTGCGCAATGGCGTAGGGAGTGAGAAGGAATTCAATGTCATAGTTGCTCTTCCGGTTGAATTCCAGAGCATCTTGCAGTCTTTTATCCCCTTTTCCGCTCAAATTGAAGGATTTCACCACACCCATGCCCTGTACATATTCCAAAACCGCCGCTGTCATGGCCGTCTGGGATTTCTGCGCATTGGGTGCTTCTTTGGCGAATTTTTTCTCCATGACAGACAGAACCACCAGATACAGAAAAATAGCTGCGGCGGCAATCAGGCCAATGCGCCAATCAAATAGCAGGATCATCCCTGTAAAAACCACGGTTCCGATGAGACCGCTCAGAATGTTCACCAGCACCATGGGCACCAGAGACTCTACATTTCCCAGCACCGTGGTGCATACGCCGCTGACCTCTCCCAGGCTGTTTTCATTGAATTGGCCCATGGGAACACTCTTCAACAGATTTCCAAGACGGATTCGCCTATTGGCCGCCATAAAATAGCCGGCGTGGGTTTGCTGCAGCTTGGAAAATCGGCTGGTGAGTCCGTTTCCCGCAATACTCAAGAGCATGAAGCCCAGTGCAGTCCATGCAGGCCCTGCTCCCTTGTCCCCACGGACCAGTGCCATGATAACAAAATAAATTGCGCTGACCTCAAACATCCTGAAAATCGCATTCAGGAAACTGACTGCCACAGATTTATTGATATTTCCTCGTTCTTTGTCTGAGAAATTCCAGATTTTGCGAAATGTTCCGATCATGCCACATCACCATCCTTTGTCCCAATGTGGGCCTTCCACATATTTTCATAGAGCGGGCAGGTTTCCAGCAGTTTCGCATGGGTTCCCGCTGCTTTGATTTCTCCGTTGTCTACCACCACGATCTGGTCTGCATCCTGGATGGTGGACAACCGGTGTGCAATTACAATCACCGTTTTTCCCCGGACCAGTTCGGCTACAGCCTTCTGCAAAATGGCTTCGTTCTCCGGGTCAATGTAGGCGGTGGCTTCATCCAGGACCACAATGGGGGCATCCTTCAGCATGGCCCGCGCAATGGTGACCCTCTGCCGCTCACCTCCGGACAAGTGGGTGCCTCCGCTTCCTACCCGAGTGTCATAGCCCTGCGACAGCTCCCGGATGAAGGCATCGCAGCCCGCAGCCTTGGCCACCTGCTCCACCTCGCTGTCCGATGCGGAGGGACGACCCATGCGGATGTTTTCTCGAATCGTTTCGTCAAACAAATAATTATCCTGGGATACAAAGGCAACCTGCTCGTACAGCTGCTTCAAGGGAATCGTTCGGATATCCGTCCCGCCTATGGACACCGTTCCCTCTTTTACATCCCAAAAGCCTGCAATCAGCTTGGCAATGGTAGATTTTCCGGAGCCGGAGGGGCCCACCAGGGCCGTCATGGAATGGGCCGGAAAGCGGACCGACACATCCTTCAGCACCTGCCGGTCCTGATGATAGCCAAAGGAAACATGAGAAAGCTCAATTTCCCGGTTCTTCAGCTTCACCGGCGTTTGACCGTGGTGCTGCTCCTCTGCCTCCAGCAATTCGTCCACCGCCTGCACCGTCGTGCCAACCTGTGCCAGAGTGTCCACAAAATTCATGGCTGCCAGCAAAGGCCCCGCAATGCCCAGGGAAAGAATGATGGTGGTAATATACACCTCCGTCGTAAGGCTGCCGTTCTGATAAAAAATCCAGCCGATGGGAAGCGTGGTAATCAGGGTGGCCGGCGCAATGGCATAGGACATACTCATACCAAATTGGCTGCGCTTCATCCACTGATAATAATAGGCCGCATTGCTCTTCACCCGGTCCGTGAACTTTGCATAAGAGTTTTTGCCCTGGTTGAAAGCTTTGATGACCTCGATTCCTCCGATGTATTCCACGATTGTGCTGTTCATTTCTTGGGTGGTCTTTACCGCACCTGCAAAGTCCTTTGTATAGGAACCCATCACCGCCATCATAAAGATCATTCCCACAGGAAGAGAGACCAGTGACAGCAGCGCCATGCGCCAATCCAGCACCAGCAGGTACACAAAAATCAGAAGCGGTCCTCCCAGATTGGCCGTCAGCTCCGGCAGCAAATGCGCCAGTGTGGTCTCCATGGATTCCACCATGTCTACGATGATCTGCTTCATCTTTCCACTTGACATATCCACCACCGTTCCCAGCGGAAGATTGGGCAGCTTAGCCAGAATCTTTTGGCGAATGGTTTTCAGAATGGAAAAGGTGGCTTTATGGGATTTAATCAGGGCCAGACTATAGAGTAGGGTCCGGGCAGCATAACCTGCCAGTGCCACAGCCAGCCAACGGATGTAGAAAGAAATTTCCTGGGTTCCGCTTAACAGTCCCACAATGATATTTGCAGCAGAAAAATACGGCAGCATTCCCAATGCGACACCGCAGAAGGCACTGACAATGGAGAAAATCAAGGATTTGTGCTGCGACTCTCCCATTTGCCAGATACGAAGAATGGGGTTTGGTTGATTCATAGTGTTCCTCCTTTGGTTAGCTTTAGCTAACTTAATGTTTTATTTTAAGACCGCTTCTCCGGACAAGCGGTCTTAATGCCGGTTTAGGATTCACAAATTGCTTTGAATCCTGCCTGATGATATTTTCCCATGAGCAGCACAAACTCCTTGGCCCGTTCCCGGTTGATTTCATGCCGCACAACTTCAAAGACTCCTTCAAAATAGGAGGTGGTCATCATGTGGTACAGTTCTCGGGGAAGAATCTCCTGCATCTTCTCTTCTGCCCCGGTTGCCTTCAGCCATTTCCAGGTGTATGTCTCTTCCATTTCAACCAACTGATTGATAAAATTTTGAAACTTTGTGCCGTAGGATGCATCCAAAAGCAGACGAAACACATCAAAGTGGTCGTAGATATAGTCAATCAGCCTTACAATTTCATGGTTGGAATATACCTCGGCCTGCTCTTTTTGAACGCTGGCCTCCATTCCGGCAAAGATTTTCTGCCCCTCCAGAGAGCAGGCCAGAAATTCCTCCGCAACCGGCTCTACAATGGCCGCAAACAGCCCTTCCTTATCCCGAAAACGGACATAAATCGCATTGGTGCTGGTCTGCGCCTTCTCTGCGATGCGCCGCAAAGAGGCATTGGTATACCCCTTTTCCAAAAACTCTGCAATGGCACATTCCAGTATTCGTTCCTGCACGCCTTCTCCTCGTTTTCTCATGGCAGCCCCTCTTTTCATAACGCCGTTACATAATAGCGTTATGATTATACGGCACACAAACCGGTTTGTCAAGGCAGAATTTTCCCCTTATCGATTCCCGCTCCCTTGTTTTTTATAGCAGGAAGGAGCCTGGGTGCATATAAAATCCCTCTTTCACCGCCCTTACGGGTCTGCGGCGAAAGAGGGGTTACTTCTGTTCCTTGGGGTACAGAAATTTAAAATCCGTTTTCGTTTTACGGCACAGCAGACAGATTCTACATCAAATCTCTCTCAAGCCGCTGTTTTTCATACCATTGCCGAAACTTTTTCTCTCCGTCTGCCGAGGAGAATTTTAAGGTATGCTTTTTTCCGTTGAGATCTTCAAACAGTACAAGATACACTTGGCCTTTGCTGTATATGCCGTGTTCCTCCTCTTCCCTCAACGCGGTAATTTTCCTGACATAGTTCCGATGGTAGAGGTGGAATCCTCCTCGGTCATAGTACAAATACCAGTCTCTGTCCCATTCCGGGCGGTTGTGATCCGTTCGGTCCTTCCAATATATCCCCAAAATTCGTTCTTGCCGCCGGACCTTCAACAGACTGCACAGGGGCATCCAATAGGAGAACAGCACCACCAAGGCCAGGCAAAACTGCATCAGTTTCCAGCCCTCTGCATCCAGACGATGATTGAAAAACATAATCAGGCCCAGTATGACCCATCCGATCAGCAGAAACACAAACACATCCAGTCCCGCCCAGATCACAATTCCAAAAAGAGAGGTATCATAGGCGGATTTTTTCTTTTTTCGGTTTCCCATAGAATGCCTTCCTTCTCATTGTCAACGGGGCAACGCTTTTTTCGCCAGACGCGTTTCCCCCCAAGGTGTCCCTAGCATGGTATCATTTCCCACAATACCAGCCCGCACAATCTCAATGGGCTCTTTCAGTTCGGAAATTTTGACGCCGCCTATGCGGGCATGCTCCTGAAACGCATCAAAATCCCCATATGCCTCATCCTGAAACACAAAATAGATGTTCTCCTTCCGTTCCTCTTCCTCCAAAGAGATGAGTGAAGAGCCCATGAGATAATGCTTTCCCTGATACACAAACTCGATCAGTGTGAAGGCCATATCGGCCTCATAGTCAGAACGGATGATCTCCATCACATCGTTTCCCATGATCCAGAGAGGTTTTTTCTCCTTTTTCTTAAATCCAAACATCATTTGTCACCTTTTCCTATCATTTCATATAGCATTTCGGAAAAACCGTATTTTCATGGTCTGTTATTGCGTCCTCTCTCCTGGCCGCACCCAGCAGCCAGCCTGTAAAGGGAAATCGGCACGGCGCAAAGAATCCAAAGTCCCCCATATACGGGAAGCACAAGCATTGCAATGAAAACCTTCGCCGCCCTCAAAATCAGGCTCTTTCCGGACATACGGCGATAAAGCATCGTACCTGCCAAAATCAAGGCTGTAACGCGCAAGATTCGTTTTCTTTGTTTTTTCATTCTTTTCTCCTTCGTTACGGTACGGTTTCCCCGGTTCCCGGCAGGGCTGAACCATCGGTCCCCTTTGCCAGATGCAGACGCACCATACGGATTCCCAGTATGTTTTCCTGTTGGCAAACCACAATGGGAACCCCTGCCTCTTCCAACTTATACAAGCGCTCTCCCACATTCAGCTCCATGTCTTTCCCGTCATCCAGCACAACGGTCAGCTTCCAGTCCGCATTCTCTTTTTCCTCCGTGGGGCCGCTCCGCTCTGTCACCACGGCGGGATAATGCTCCACAGGGCCGGAAATCCCTAAGCTTGCTCCATAAGCCAGCACGAAGCCCAGCGCCGCAAGGCTGACCATAAGCAAAACAAACTCATCCTGCCTGCGCGTATATTTGGGCGTTCGTTTCCAGAACAGTGCAATCAATCCCCCTGCAATCCCGGCCCAAAGCAGAAGAAACGGGCCGTTATCCGCAATTTGCAGGATCTGCTCCTCCCAAAAATGATGCACCTGAGCAGTCAGCAGCATATTCATCAGCACAACCGACATAGCCGGGAATTTGATATGCATGGCGTTCCATTCCTCCGTAGCCCCGGCGGAACGGTTTCCCATGGTCAGAACCGGCGCAAACGCAAGATAATATACAATCATCGGCAGCGGGGAAGCTGCGGTCAGGTAAATCGCATGGGACATTTTCAGTCCTGCAAATAAACTCAGCAGAAGCGGCACCACAGTTCCCGCAGCAAGCAGCAGGATCACCAACACCCGGCCCGCACGAATGGCCTTCAGATGGTCATGCAGCGGGGTCCGGTATTCTTCACGCCACTGGGTAATGCGCTTGTCTTGCTCTGCGTTTGCTGTCTGGCGCTCCATGGTGGTCGTCAGGGTTGTGGGAAGGTCCACACTTTCAACCCACTCCATGAATCGGCATGCCCCCTGCATATTGGTTTCCACAGCAGCAAGCTTCTTCCCGTTTCTGTCCAGCAGATGCATGGAGCGGTTCACCGTCATCTGTACAGAAGCCACCTGCCCCGGTTCAAATCTTCTCTCCTGACCGAAGCTGCTGATATACAGAATGGAACGATCCCCAAAAACAAATAGGGAGCGGTTGCGCCGTGCCAGCATCATCCAGACTCCCAGCAGCGTCACGGGGATCCCCCCCAGCGCCATCAAAAAGGTAAATCCTCCGTCAAAGGGTACGGTTCCTGCATAGACCACAGCAATCAGCATGAAGACGAGTCCCAGTATCCATGCCAGCCAGCCGCAGACTGCAACCGCTCTTCGCTCCCGTACCACTACCACCGGCTGAGGCCATTGCTCCGGTTCAGTGTGACGGCACAGCAGCAGGGCCAGACCAAAGACCAGCAGTACTGCCAGCAGCGTCAGCGCCACCCACATGCCCACCGGGTCAGCGGGTTCCTCGGAGACGAACAGTGCCGGGACCATCAGCAGCACAAGCCCTGTCATGATGCCCCCGGTCAGCCAGCAGGGCCATCTCTTGCCCGGCGCCGGCAGATCTTTGGCTGGCTCCAAAGGTTTCTTAGGCTCATCGCTCTCCCCCCGGATGGGGGCAAGCTCCGGCGCTTTTTCCAGTGCAAAGCCGCAGTGAGGGCATCTGGACACATATTCCATCTTTGGAAAACGGTGTTTTTGATCCAGCGGCAGGGGCTGACCGCACTTCGGGCAGACCCAGTATTTGCGGAATATCTGTTTGTGGATCAGTGCCAGAGGCAGCAACGCCCCGACCGGGCACACAAAGGCTGCCAACCCCCACCATAGGCTACGGGTCGAAAGCAGCGCAAGCAGGCAGCCGGTGACAAGCAGCCCTGTCAAAAGCATACCCCCTGTCCCCTGCCGTGCGGCCTTGGCTTTGGCGGTAATGTAGGTTTCATTTCCCTGTTTCATGCCGATTTCCCGCAGCTGCAAGAGAAACAGTTCAATCAGCTCATAGAGATCGTCCTGGTTTTCCACCTTGCGGCTGGAAAAGTGGTCGTATAGCTTCCCATTCATGTATAGTCTGGTTTCTTCCCGAGTAATCTCCACTTTGCCATGGAGCAGCGTCATAGTCAGTGCATCCCTGGAACAGGACAGCTCATACTGAGGATACCGGGTCTTTAAGCGATCATATAGCTTTTTTATGTCATTTACTCCATCCATAAGGAATCTCCTCTTTCAAACTGTTTTGTCCTCATTTTCTGAACCCCCACAGAATCACACGGAAAGGCCGGTCCCGCCAAAGCCGATCCCATTCAAAGAACGCTGCAAATTGTCAAGGGCTCTTGTACGGCGTTTTCTGCAAGAATCCAACTTTATTATACAGCGTCCATGCCCACAAGTATAGAAATATTTCCGCCGGAGGAGATATTTTAGCCATATGTCTGTTTATCCCCGACGCGCAGGATGGAATCTGTCAGAATTCTCCTTCCTTCTATTCCGCCGAACACAAGAACGCCAACGCTCTGTGAAGCGCAGCAAAGACACGCATCCATATGCTCCGGTTCAAACAGCGCTTCATTTTATGGTTGAATAAAGCGGAAAGTCAGATATAATGAAAGAAACCATGGAGCAAGCTGCGTGAATACAAAGAAAAGGAGTTAACCGTATGATTACATTTGCGCCCAGTCTTCCGGCAAGAAAACGCCTTCTCAAGCAGGTCTGCAAAAAGCACCCCCAGTGGAACGCAAGAATGGCACTTTCTGTGATTCTATTCCTTCTGGCTGCCGGGATTCCCGCCGGTTTCGCAGGGCTTCTGATTTGGTGCCACGCCGCACCTGCGGCTATTTATGGCTTTATGGGTGCCGCTGTATGTGTTGGCTGCGTCCCATTTATTGTGGGGCTGTCCGTAAGGAACACTGCAAAATTCAAATGCGGTCTGCCTTATTCCAGCTATGCCAACGGCACATTGCTTCTGAAGGAGGATGGGCTGGAGTATGTATTCTGGCAGGTAGGGCGTGGCGAACCGGCAGCCTACAGCAGTAAGCATGCCGTATATCCGGAAGAAAGCAAGTTTGTCTACAGCATCCCCAAATCAGGCATTGGTGATATTTCCATTCAGGACAATGTGTGTACCATAACCGGAAAAGGCAGAATTCAAATGCCGGAGAGTGACTTTGAAGATGATCTCAAGGAGAAGTACTGCAATACCTTCCGCTTCCTGCTGGCCTTCGAGCAAAGTGACTTTTCCCAAACAATCCAGCAGTGGTGGGGATACCGCAAAAATTTCTGAAAGATGAAACCGACGGTACACTGCAATGGACCATCGATCTGCATACCAGCCAAAAGGAGATTGGGAAAGGTACGATACGGTTCTCCAGGCTTTTTGTAGCGATAATGTTTGGATTATCTGGGGAGTTTCCCCTCACGACATTGAACGAACTATGTTATAATCACTATGGGTCTCACAATAAGCCCTTGAGGAGCAGACAGAACCCTGGTCGGTGTGGAAGACTATCTGGGATGTCTGCTCCTCATTTTTCTTGCCAGCCAGCTCTTTCAGCTTGTCCAGCAGGATCGTCCATTCCCATGGAACGCCCTGACTTTTCACCAGATTCCTGCTTTTTGCAGCATTTATGGGCCAGATCGTCAGAAAATACCCATCGGGTATTGTCAAATACATCTCTGGCCAGTTGGTGGTATCCATGAGAAGGATGCAGCTTGTGCTGCTCCTGAAGCAGTTGCGCCAGGAGCGCACGATCTATTTCATATCGGTCCTTCTTACCCAGTCTGGATCTCCATTTGTAATAGCCTAGGCGGTTTATGCTCATGAGTTTACATAGGAGAGTAACTGAGTACTTTACTTTGATTTCTTCGATAATTTCATACTCTTGTCGCTGTCAGCCAGTAAGGAATTCCTTCTTTGCACCAACTCCTTCTGCCCAGTACCCTTTTTTAACCGGGCGAACTCGATTTCCTGTTTAGCTACGATCAGGCGCAGCCGTTCTACCTCACTGAAACTCTTACTGCTATGAAGTGCTGCATACCGGTTCCCATTGCGTGGAACCAAAGTCTCTTCTCCATCTTCCAGATACCTCTTTACCCATGGCTCATGCCTTCTTTTCTTTTATTATACTTCGGATCTATCAATAGAAAAAGCAGACACCCACACTTTTTGTGAGTGTCTACTTTGATCTTACAGGTTCACAATTCTGTCCAAAGTGACCATTGAATAAAGCGAAAAGTCAGATATAATGAAAGGAAAAAATTACTTGAAGTGTGTGGAAACGATACGCCGCAGTTGTGAAATACTGGGCTGCACTAAGGGAGCTGCATTATGAACTACATCATACGAGAAATGAGACCAGAGGAATATGCGCTGCTAAGCGACTTTTTATATGAAGCAATCTATATTCCGGATGGTGTTGAGCCCCCGCCTAAATCCGTAATAGATATTCCAGAATTGCAAGAGTATATCGTTGACTTCGGAACACGAAATCAAGACAGGGCTTTGGTTGCAGAGGTAGCGGGGCAGATCGTGGGAGCTGCTTGGGTGCGGATTATGAATGACTACGGACACATTGATGATGAAACGCCCTCCTTAGCGGTGTCCATATATCAAGACTATCGGGGGCATGGCATCGGAACTGCCCTGCTAAAAGAATTGCTTTCCATTTTGAAGGAACAGGGCTGTCCTAAGGTTTCCTTATCGGTCCAGAAAGCAAATTATGCGGTAAAAATGTATCAGGCAGTCGGATTTCAT
>JARIBV010000126.1 GCA_029257335.1 Faecousia sp. | reverse complement strand
ATTTCAATCCACCCACCCTGGGTGGGGTGGGACAGCAAAAGTGTACAAAATTTTATTTTGTATCTTATGCGCTATGACAAATTTTAGGGAAAAAGAGGGCCGGAAGGAAAAAACCTTTCAGTAGATTTCAGGAATCGTATTGCAAATCCACGATTGTACGGTGCGAACCTCCCCGCATTTTCCTGTATGCTTCCACCTCGCACATACCTGTTATCACCATTCGGCTCACAGATGGGTCCATAGAACAAGCAGATGCAGCATCGTCATTTTGTATGGATGTAACGATCATTTGTTGGCTGTAGTTACATACTTAGTATAGGGTTTATATACGCTCTTGTCAATGTCAATTTATCTGATTTAATAAAAGGAGCTTTTCATTACGAAAGAACATTACAAGCGCAAATGGAATGCTTCCATACACTGCTTAGCCAATTCAAATTTATGAATGAAGGCTTTTTTGCAAGGATTCCACGGGACAATGCAACGACCTTTCCACCAAAGGGAGTGCCAATGGTGCATAGACTGTGGCAGTGTGGCTCGGCACCCAACAAACAGAGAGAGGACAAACGAGTAAAATAAGAACGGCGTGGTACAGCAGTTGCTGCACCACGCCGCTCGCATATACGGGTCTGCCTGAACTGGTGGTTTACAGAGCTTCCATCAGCTCCAAAATAATCCCATCCGGGTCTTTGAAATATACGGCCCTGCTTTTTCCGAACCCGTCTGCGGTAAAGTCAAAGTCCTGAGGCTCGGATAAGAACTCCACCCCAAGGCCGCAAAGCCGGTGATATTCCCGCCACAGATCATCTGTGAGGAAACAGATTTCGGAAATGGAGGTGGAAAAGAGGTCGGATTGTTTGGATGCGGCCGACACAGAGGTGAACTGAATCAGTTCCACAGGAGGGACCTGCAACTGGTCGCTGCCGTTCAGATAAGCCACTCTTGCCCGGCATCCTGGTTTTCCGAACAGCTTTTCCGTGGCGTCCCCCTCCATGGTCAGCTCCCCTTGAAAAGTCAGTCCCAAAATGTCCCGATAAAATTCAATGGAGCGGTCCAGATCGGTGACGGTCAGGCCTACATGAAGAATGGATGTAATCATAGGTATTTGCCTCCCTGCTGCGAAAGCGGATTATTCCTTAACTGCTGCCAAAAGAGAACGAAACAGGAAATAAAGGCCTGCTGTCAGAATGATATGTCCGATTCCGGCGAATCCGGCAATCATATGGTCCACGGCGTTGCTCACGGGCAGCGCAAAGAGCTGGACAATGCCCCGTGCGGTCATAAAGACCAGGGACATCACGAGGCCTGTATTGTAGATGCAGACGAAACGCCGAAATGATTTATGCTGATGCAGCTGAAAGACCTGCATCAATACCGGCACCAGCAGAAAAACAAGTGCGCCCAGGGCGAGGGCGTGGCCATGCACCAGAGACAGAGACGAATACCCGGTATAGCCGGTATAAACAGATGCTTCCCGGTAGAAGATACCTGCTGCCAGACCGAAAATCAGGTAAGCAGCGGAAATGCGAATCATTTTTTTCATAAAATCCTCCTGAAATCCAATGGGGTTGATGTTGCGCCCAGTATATCATATTTCAGGCCCCATGGCTAGTAGGTACCTTTTGGTGCGTAGGGAGAATGCTGGAACAAACATCAGACACGGCCGGTCCGATTCCGTCAGAATAAAGGGACCCATTGCGATGAAAGAGACAGGCCGGATTCAATCATGATGGAAAAAGATTGGCAGATATCAGCAAACGGAGGATTTTTCACAACGCTCGATCATGGTTTCCAGATCGCCTTGCTTCAATTCGCAGATCCGGTGGGCAAAGGCCTGGATATCATCGGTCATGCCTTTTTCAAGCCAGCTGATCACAAGACCAAAACACACGCACTTGACATATTCGATCAGCGCCTGCCGGTCAAACGCAGAAACGGTCTTTCCCTGGAGGATCTCATCAATGTAGGTGATGACCGCATGCTCGCAGACACGCCATTGATACTGCTCATAGACATCCCGATTTACAGAACGGTAGATATGCAGGACGGCCTTCCGATTGGTGAGGGCGAATCCGATGATGGCGTCCAGACATTCTTCAATGGAGGTAATTTTGGGGTGCTCCAGAATGATTTTATCTGCATCATCTTTGATGATCGTTTCCACCAGATGGGGGATATCCTGAAAATAGTAGTAAAAGGTATTCCGGTTCACACCGCAGTCATCCACAATATCGCGGACAGAAATTTGCTTCAGCGGTTTTTCGTTTAGTAGCTTAACAAATGAATTGCGGATGGCTTTCTTTGTGAAATCTGCCATAGAGCGGAACTCCTTTCGTTGGGACAGGATGAGATATCTATCATTATACCATAACTAAGGCAGAACGCAAGCACGCAAACCAGGCAATCTGCCGGGATTTCAGCGCAAAATTCGTCAATCTTTCTGATATTCAGCAAATAAAACCGCAGATTGAGGGTTCGCCTCAATCTGCGGGAAGAATCAGCCCTCTATCCGAATGGCTTCAATGGGACTGCTCTTTTTCAGCTTGGATACCCCATAGAACATGGTGACGAAAACAACCGTGAAAATACATCCCGCACCAATCAAAATGGAAGAGATGGGAAGCCGGAAGGCTTCCAAATCAGCCTCCAGATGAATTCCATAGCTGACCAGCAAGCTGATGGGAATTCCCCAGAGAAGGGTTTTCATACCATATTGGAGACATTCAAAAGCCATCATGCGATAAATCTCCCGGGATTTCATGCCGATGCTGCGAAGCATTCCGAAGTCTTTCTGCCGCAGGGAAATATTGGTGGAAATGGTATTGAATACATTGCAGATACAAATGAGCGAAATCAGCACAATGAATCCGAAGGTGAAGGTGTTAATCATGATGATGAGGTTGCGAATACGGATTTGCTCTGCAAGGTAATCGGAATACTCATATCCCTCGGCATCCAGGAATGAAACAGCGCTGTTGTAGTCATTTACACGGACAGCCAGGGATGTCACCTCACTGTCTGCCATGGATAGAGGCATCACCAAAACAAAAGAATCCAGGGAGGAAAACAGTCTTACACCGAAGGGAAGGACCTCCATGGGAGCGCCGGGCCGGACGGCTTGATGGGCCTTGGAAACCGGCTGCGTCAGCAGGGGAGTCCGGTCTCGTTCTTCCGTTTCCGGGTTCAGCAGATAGTAGCAGTCACTTGTGACCCCGTTGTATGCTTCCCGGCAAACCACCACATGGAGACTTCCGTCTTCCATGATGAAGGCATTGGAAGCTGGGGCAGCAGGAAGATCCGGATTCGGTTCATAAAGATACACAGGCATGTCCTGCCAGGAGGATTGATAGGAAAAGATCAAGCTTGGGGAGATGGCGGCAACGGCCCGGCTCAATTCTTCCGGCGGGAGCACACTGTAAAATTGCAGAGGTGCGGCACCTTCCTGAAAGGTTTCCGCCTCATAAACCATGCGGTTTGTGCCATCGGCAGCGTCGTCAGATTCGTAGCTGATGATTTTGGTATTGGCTACCAGAGCAGTGGGAGATTCCGGATCAAAATAGGGAGCGGGATCAATGTGGTGCTCTTTGAGATACGCCCGGAACTGATCGTCCTCTAAATAATAGAGACTTGCATATTGCTCGGATATGCTGCGGCCGTTGTAGGAAAAATTGCTGTGATGCTCCCAGATGTCTTTATATCCCGGAGTAAAGCTGTCTTCCGGGACAACCGTGCTCAGATAGTCATTGCTTAGCAGGGCACTGTCCCCAAAGGCAGGATTGGAACGGATCTTTTTAAGTTCTTCCTGAGAATAAATATCGATCAGGATATCAAAATTATAGGACTCCAGAGATTGTGCCTTCACCTGATTCAGTGCATGGGAAAAGCTGGTGGCGGCAGTAAACAGAACCAGACTGATGGTCAGCGACACGACGGTGGCCCTGTATTTCTTCCTGTTTACCGTGTAATATTTCTTTGCCAAGGTTCCGGGCAACCCAAAGAGCTTGGAAGAGCGTCTGGCAAGGCTGACTGTTTTTCTGGGGAGCTGATATTCCTGCCTCTGCTGAATGGCAGAAATGGGGGTGATTGTTCCTGCACGCTTTGCAGGGATCCAGGCGGAAAGCAGAACCGTCAGCAAAGTGATACACGCAGCTGCCAGAAAAGCAGGAACGGAGGGGATGGCTTTGAGAACGATTTGACTGCCGCTGTATCCTCCGAACAGATCCATGATAATGGGTTTGAAGAAATGCAGGACCACGGCAATCCCCAGGTATCCGAATAAAATTCCCAGGGGAATTCCGAAGCAGCACAGAGACAAAGCCTCAAAAAACACACTTCGCCGCATCTGCCGCCTGGTTGCGCCGATGCTGGACAAAAGCCCGAATTGCTTGGTCCGTTCCGAAATCGAGATGGAAAAGGCGTTATAGATCAGACTGATGGAGCCGACCATGATAATCAGCATCAGCACGGTGGAAAGAGAACGGATGATTGAATTTACATTGCTGTATTTGGTAGCCCCGTAGAGGTTCAGAAGGGCCGTGTTTGCGCTGGAGGTCTGTCCGTAGAACCGCTGGCTCAGGTCATGGGCCTGCTTGGGGGAATCGGTCTTCACAAAGAGATGCTGCCATGCAAAGGGCTCTTCCTGACCGTCGGCATAGGTCAATATGCTGTCAAGATAAAAGGTGATATCATAGGTGTTTCGACCATCCTCAATAATGCCAACGATTTTATAAGGCTTTGTAAAGGCTTTGGCCTCCGATTCCAGACGCTCCCAGTCCACACTCTTGATATCCTCGCCGGTGTACTCCGGCATTACCTGAAGCTCGATGCTTTGCCCGATGGAGGCCGGGACTCCGCCATTTTCCAGGAGCTTTTGCAGGTGCTGTGTAATCAGAATCTCATCACTGGACTGTGGCAGCCGTCCATCCAGAAGAGGAACGGAGATCATCCGGTAGAATGCATCATCACCGGCGCCCAGAATGTAGGTTTGCGGGTAGATATGCTCGCTCTCCACAGTGATAAAACCCAGATTTTTCAGGTTGCCAATGTCGGTGACATGTTCTTCCTGTTTCAGGTTTTCCAGATCGTCCTTGGCAGCCAGATCATACTCGACATAATAGTCACCGGAATAGGCAATTTCCTGCCGGATCATATAATGCAGCAGACTGACCCCCAGAGTCACCACGGCAGTAAACATTGCTGCGGAAACGATGATGCCTGCTATGGTCACCAAAGTTCTGGTTTTATTTTTCCACATGGACTGCCAGGTGAAGCGATTCATAATTTTCATCGAATCACCTCATCTTTTGCAATGCGGCCGTCTTCAATGGCAATGATCCGATTTGCCTGAAGGGCGATGGATTCATCGTGGGTAATGACAATGAGGGTCTGGCCGTACTGCTGGTTGCTCAGCTTCAAAAGCTCCACGATTTCCTGAGAATTCC
Source organism: Faecousia sp. (assembly GCA_029257335.1). Classification (GTDB taxonomy): domain Bacteria; phylum Bacillota; class Clostridia; order Oscillospirales; family Oscillospiraceae; genus Faecousia. The sequence goes on along the minus strand of JARIBV010000126.1, from coordinate 26,425 downwards.
TGGAATCCAGGTTGCCGGTTGGTTCGTCAGCCAGAACCACCGCAGGGGAGTTCATGAGGGCACGCCCGATAGAAACACGCTGCTGCTGACCGCCGGAGAGCTGATTGGGCAGATGCTTTTCCCGGCCGCTGAGATTTAAGGTCTCAATCAGTTCGTTCAGCCGCTCCTGATTCACTTTTCTGCCGTCCATTAAGACGGGAAGCGTCATATTCTCCGTTACATTGAGCACGGGGATCAGGTTATAAAACTGGTAGATCAACCCCACCTGACGGCGCCGAAAAATGGCAAGCTGATCTTCATTCTGTGCGAATACATCCTGCCCTTCCAGAAAGACCTTTCCGGAGGTGGGACGGTCCACACCGCCCAAAATGTGAAGCAAAGTGGATTTTCCCGACCCGGAAGGGCCGATAATCGCCACAAACTCGCCCTTTTCTACGGAAAAGGAGACGTCGTTCAGCGCACTTACCTGATTTTCTCCCTTGCCATATGTTTTAGAAAGATGTTCAACCCGTAATATTTCCATGTGTATGACCTCCTAATGGTTTCTGCTTACAGGATACAATAACAAAGTGACAAGTGGGTGACATGCAGGTGACAGATCTGTCATATTGGCTTCATTAAATGATCTGCTTGTAAAATTTGATGGTAAACACAGCCCCGGGATTGCCGTTGGAAGCCTGAATGGTGCCGTTCTGAGACAGGATAATGGTCCTCGCCAGAGCCAAACCAATGCCATAGCTGCTTTCTGAGGCATTGCTTCCCTTATAAAACCGCTCAAACAGATGGGGAATGTCTCCGGGGCTGAAGCCCGGGCCGGTATCTTCCACGGTGATTTGCGTATACAGCGGCGTTTCCCGGGCGGTGATGGTGATGGTTCCACCATCCGGGGTGTGCTCGGTACAGTTTTTCAGGATATTTCCCAGGGCCTCTGCGGTCCAGGTAAAATCACCTTTCAGGGTTTCGTCCTTGCAGTGGACCGTGAGAGTCTGGTTTCGCAGATCCATGGCAATGGCCAGAGGGGCGGCAGCCTGCGTAAGCAAGGTCCGGACGGGAATGCGGTCTTGCGCCATCTGTACGGTGCCTGCGTCCAGCTTGCTGAATTTCAACAGGGTTTCTACCAGCCAGTCCATACGGGATAGAAGAGAGCTTAATTCCCGGGAAAGCTCCATGCGTCTGCGGTTGGACAATTCAGGAGTCCGCAGCATGGCAACGGTCAAGTTCATGGCGGTCAAAGGGGTTCGCAGCTGGTGGGAGATGTCGGCCAGAGAATCGGCCAGATATCGCTTGTCGTTCCGGCTGACTTCTGCGGACTCCGTAAGCCGCAGGGTCATTTTTTGAATCTGGCTGGCCAGAATCGACAATTCTCCTTCCTGATAGGTTTGAATGGGCAGAGGGGTGCCATATAGAAGAAGATCGTCCAGGTGGCGGCTGAGCCGCTGAAGCTGCTTGTAGCGAAAGGACTCCGTTACAAAATAAACACAGGCCAGAAGGATGCAGGCCGTCAGTACCAGAAGACCACAGGCAGGGGAACGGGTGAAGCCTATGGCGGTGCAGCCCCCGGAGATCAGCAAAATAAGCCACAGACTTCGGTGCAGTTCCTTGTTATCCGTAAACATGGCTATCCCTCCAGCTTATAGCCCATGCCCCGAACGGTGTGGATATATCTGGGATTTTTGGGGTCCGGCTCGATTTTTTCACGGAGGCGTTTGATGTAGACGGTCAAAGTGTTATCCCCCACAAAATCACCGGCACAGTCCCAAATCTCCTCCAGCAAGATGTCACGGGTCAGTATCTGCCCACGCCGATTCAGAAACAGCAAAAGGAGCTTATATTCCAGGGCAGAGAGATAAAGATCCTGACCGTTTCGTGTGACAGACCCCTTGTCCATGTCCACCAACATGTCTCCCAGACAGACGGTTCTCTGACGGTTCCCTGTTCTGCGCAGAACGCTTCGGATGCGGGAAACCAGCTCTCTGGGCCGAAAGGGCTTTGCAATATAGTCATCGGCTCCCATATCCAGGCCCGTTACCACGCTGTATTCATCGCCGGAGGCAGTCAGGAAAATCACCGGAATCCCCAGCTGCTTTGCATGGGTGCACACTGCGAAGCCGTTTCCCTCCGCAAGAGAAATGTCCACCAGAGTCAGGTCCGGGTGCTGTGCCTCCAGCATGGCAATGGCATCGCTTTGTCCCGTGGCAGATGAAACATGAAAGCTTTCGCCGGCAAGAAAGCTGCTCAGCGTCCGAATGATTGCAGGGTCGTCTTCTACAAGCAATAATTGATCCATTGTAATCCCTCCATTTTTTCTATCATAGCATGTTTGCACAGACATTTCCATTACAGTTTTGTCACTTTTCGGCACACCGCTTGCCGGATTATGAAGAAAGGACCGGAGGTTCTTGCATCCCGGGAAGAGATTGGCTATAATGTGGGGAGAAGAAAGCAGGTGATATGATGTCGTATCGCATTGCGATTTGTGACGACAGTGTAACGGATGCCGGGTATGTGCAGGAGCTTCTGACAGTATGGGCGGAGAATCGGCAGGTTGAGATTCAGACAGAGGTGTTTTCCAGTGGAGAGGCCTTTCTGTTTCACTATGCAGATGACAAGTCCTATGACATTCTCCTGCTGGATATTGAGATGGGAGCCATGGATGGCGTGACCATGGCCAAACGGGTGCGCCAAGACAATGAGGCCGTGCAGATCGTATTTATTACCGGATATTCTGACTATATCGCAGAAGGATATGAAGTGGCAGCGCTTCATTATCTGATGAAGCCGGTGAAGCGGGATAAGCTGTTTGGGGTGCTGGATCGGGCGCTGGAAAAGCGAAAGCAGAATGACCGGTGCCTGCTTCTGGGACTGTCCGGAGAAATGGTGCGGCTGCCGTTTTACGAGATCCGCTATCTGGATGTCCATCAGAACTATGTCACCGTCCATGGAAAGCAGGACTACACCGTGAAGCACACCTTGGGGGATTTTGAGAAAGAACTGGATGATCGGTTCTGCCGGATCGGCCGTGGAATGATCCTCAATCTGAACTATATACGACGGGTTACAAAAACAGAGGTGCATCTGTCAGACGGTACCGTTCTTTCGCTGCCCAGAGGGGCCTATGAGCCCCTGAACCGTGCCATCATTGCACATACATAGAGAAGGGAGAACAGGTATGAACGAATATCGGACAATTACGGCGGAGGAATTTGCGGAAATTGCCCCGGCGCTGGAACGATACAATATTTTCAGCCCGGAGAGCGTCTGCCGCTTCGTGGATACAAAGCTGGAAAAGACTTATGATGTCTACCTGCTGAAGGGCGAAACAAAAACCGTTCTGAAAAAGAGCGGCAGCGCCAACGGTGACGCAGCTGTGTATGCGCGCTACTTTGAAACCCAGGACTTTGCGGTTCCCCGGATCTTGGACAACTTCACCCTGGGGGAAGCATCCTTCGTGCGGATGGAGTTTGTGGATGGTTCGGATGCCAGAGGCTGTACCCCGGAGGAGGGCGGCCGGATCGGCAGGGAGCTTGCAAAAATCCAGAGCCGTTATCTCGCGGCAGGAGGACACACGGAGCAGGCCGATTCCTATTTCAAACGGAATCTGTTCAACCGCTTTCAGAAGATCCGGGAGCATCTTCAAGATGCCGGGAAGGTTTTTTCCTATGTGGAGCAAAGATTTTTTATGGCTCCTCAGACCTTGATCCACGATGATCTGCTTCCCATCAATGTGTTTGTGCAGGGGCAGCAGGTGCGGTTTGTGGACTGGGAATATGCGCAGATCCAGCCCTATTTTCTGGATCTTGCCCGATTTGCCTTTATTTACGATATGGACGAGAACCTTTTTATTTCCCGGGAAACTGCTGATTCTTTTTTGCGGTGCTACTATGAAAAAATGCGGGAACATCCCGGCTTTTCCATCAGCCGGAAGCAGTTTGAGCTGGATACTGCGGTTTCCGCTTTTTGCCAGTATGCGCTGTTTCTGTCCTTCTGCCAGGATGCAGAGAAGATAAAGAGCAGCGTGGATTACAGATATCTCAGCCGTATTGTAGATTACATCAAAGCAGAAGGGCTTCCCTGCCCATAGAGAAGCCGGTCAGGAGAGAAAATGTCCCTGTTTTCAAAACAAATCGATAAACGAATCGCCGCCTATCAGCGGGAACTGATTGAAACCCACTATCAGGAAGTAGAAACCATGTATCGTCAGATCCGGGGCTGGCGGCATGACTATCGCAACCATATCCAGAGCATGAAGGTGCTGGCGGCCAATGGAGACCTGGATTCCATAAAGAGCTATCTGGAGGAGCTGGACACCGACCTCAGCACGGTGGATACGGTGGTAAAGACCGGAAACAGTATGGCCGATACAATTTTAAATAGTAAAATATCCCTAGCCAAGTCAAAAAACATCATGGTACATGTGGATGCCCATATCCCGGTGAAGCTCAAAATGTCAGAATTGGATCTGTGCTGTATTCTCGGCAATCTCTTTGACAATGCCATTGATGCCAGTCTGTCTCTACCGGAGGAGGAGCGGCTGATCCGGGTGTATATGGATATGAAAAACACCCAGCTTTATATCTCCTTTACCAATTTCACGGCCACGGGAAAAATGGAAAAGGTGGGAAAGCTGTTCAGGACCACGAAAGGGGACGGCCATGGGTTTGGGCTCGTTCGGATGGATCACATCGTGGAGCGTCTGGACGGATACCTCAGCCGAAACAGCGAAGACGGAGCCTTCACCACTGAAATTTTGATCCCGCAGGTGTGACCATGCCTGAGGAAGAGGGCTGCATTTGCAATTCGTCCCCCAATTTGAACAATTCGTCCCCAGAATCATCCGGGGACGAATTTTTATGCTATGATACCCCCAGAGGTGAGGACATTGAAAAAAATGAAAAAACCAAAGTATAACATGGCTCAGAACATTGGGTTTATGTTACGAAGAGCATGGAACATACGCAAAAGCGTCCTGGTGCTGTGTGTGGTGTATGCTGCATTGGGAGTAGGAATCAGCCTGGCACAGCTGTTTATTGCACCGGCCGTCCTGGAAAAGGTAGAACAGCGGGCGCCGCTGACCCAGCTGCTTGGAACCATTGGGGTGTTTTCACTGCTGCTCATGGTGCTGAGCGGATTGCGGGAGTACACCAACTTGAATGTTATCTTTGGTCGGATCGACATTCGTTCCAGTATCATCAATGATGTCAATTATAAGGCGTGTACCACATCCTATCCCAATGCCCGCAGTTCCAAAATCCTGAAAATGCATGAAAATGCCATGAATGTCTGTGAAGGCAATGATGAACCCACCGAACACATCTGGACGCCGCTGACCTCCTTGCTGCTGAACATCGTTGGATTTCTCATCTATTTCATGCTTCTGTCAGAACTGAATATTGCATTAAGTGTGATCGTGGTGGTGACAACCACAGCAGGCTTTTTCATCAACAGACATGTCAACGAATGGGCATACCGGCATCGGGAGGAGGAAGCCCAATATCATAAAAAGATGGGCTATGTCCGAAAAAAGACGGAATCGGTGGCACTGGCCAAAGATATCCGGATATTCGGCTTTGGACCGTGGCTCAGAGGAATCTATGAAAGCACTCTGAATCTGTATGATGGGTTCATTATGCGTAAAGAAAAAAGTATATGCTGGCCTGTGCTGCGGATGTGGTGCTTGGGCTTTGCCGAAACGGGATTGCCTATCTGTACCTGATCCATTTGACCTTAAACAACAACCTTGCCGCATCGGAATTTTTGCTCTACTTTACGGCGTTCAGCGGATTTTCCACCTGGGTAACCGGAATCCTGAATGAATGTGCCGCACTGAATAAAGAGTGCATCGGCATTTCCACGGTGCAGGAATATCTGAATCTGCCGGAGCCGTTTTGCTTTGACGGCGGTGTGCCGATCCCCAAAGCGGAGCAGTATGAACTGCGGCTGGACCATGTGACCTTTTGCTATCCCAATACAGACCGAGAAATCCTGCATGACCTGAATCTCACCATTCACCCCGGCGAAAAGCTGGCGGTTGTGGGCCTCAATGGTGCAGGCAAAACCACCCTGGTAAAGCTCCTGTGCGGCTTTTATGACCCGGATCGGGGACAGGTCCTCCTCAACGGCATAGATATTCGGAAATTCAATCGCAGAGAGTACTACGCAATGTTCTCTGCGGTATTCCAGGAGTTTTCCGAGCTGGACATTACGGTGGCCCAGACGGTTTCCCAGGCCGTTGACCACATTGACATGGAGCGGGTCAAAGACTGCATCCAAAAGGCAGGCCTGACTCAGACCATAGAGGAATTGCCGCAGGGCTATGAAACCCACTTGGGGAAGAAGGTGTATCTGGACGGCGTCCAGCTGTCCGGGGGACAGAATCAGCGGCTGATGCTGGCCAGAGCTTTGTATAAAGACGGCCCCATTCTGGTTCTGGACGAACCCACCGCCGCTCTGGATCCCATCGCAGAAAATGACATTTATACAAAATACAGCGAGATGACAGCAGGGAAAACCTCCGTTTTCATCTCCCACCGACTGGCATCTACCCGCTTTTGTGACCGGATCCTGTTCCTGAAGGACGGCGTGATTGCCGAAGAGGGAACCCATGACAGCCTCATGCAGTTGGGCGGTGGATATGCCAAGCTGTTTGAGGTGCAGGCACGCTATTATCAGGAAGGATGGGATTATGATGACAAAGAAATCTGAGAAAATCACATTGCGGGAAACCTTCCGGATTCATTCCAGAGCCTTTCGGGATGTGCGTAAGTATTGCCCGGGAACATTTGGCATTACAGCCCTCCATTCCATGGTCAGCGCATTGAGTCCCTATGTGACCATTTATCTGTCCGCCCGGATCATCAACGAATTGGCAGGGCCCAGAAGAGCAGAGGTGCTCTGGCCTCTGGTGCTGCTCACCGTGGGAAGCACGGCGCTGCTTGCACTGCTCACCGGGATCTTATTTCGCTGCAAAAGTGCCATGGCTGCTAAGTATTCTGTCCGAAAGAACTATATCTTTGCGGATAAGATGATGACCATGGACTATGGGGACATCGACAAAACGGAAACCCATGATACCATGTCTCAGATTAAGCAAAATGAGCAATGGACAGGCTGGGGACTGGGGAAACTGTTTGCCTTTTTTGCCGATTTTTTGCAAAGTGTCTTTGGAATTTTGGGAGCCGTTGCATTGACCGTCAGCTTGTTTGTCATGCCGGTTCCTGAAACAGCGGGAGCCATCACCATTCTGAATCATCCGGTTTTTATTTTGGTGTTTGTAGTGGTTCTTGCCCTGGCCACGGGACTGGGCCCAATGTGTAAGAACAAGGTGATAGCCTGTGAAGTAGCCTGCGCAGAAGACGCACGCTTTGGCAATCGCCTTTTTGGTGCATTTGGATTTTTGTCCACGGATCATTCCAGAGCCCTGGACATCCGGATGTACAATCAGCAGGTCATCGCACGGCACTATATGGAGTCGGACAAAACCTTCAGTGTTGGCGGAAAGATGTCAAAGCTTGCCGCAGGCCCCGCAGGAGCCTGGACCGCCGCTTCCGGCTGCATCAGTGCGGGACTCACAGGCATCGTTTATGTGTTCGTCTGCCTGAAAGCCTGGGCAGGGGCCTTTGGGGTCGGTTCCGTGACCCAGTATGTAGGGGCGGTCACGGCGCTTTCCAGGAACATTTCCCTGATGATCGAGACTATCGGAACCATGAAGGGCAATGTGCCCTTTGTGCAGACCGCATACCGGTTTTTGGATATTCCCAATACCATGTATCAGGGCAGCCTCACCACGGAGAAGCGCGCAGACCGAAACTATGAAGTGGAGTTTCGGGATGTTTCTTTTCGATATCCGGGCTCCAGCCAATGGTCCCTGCGCCATGTGAATATGAAGTTCCAGATTGGAAAACGCCTGGCGGTGGTGGGGGAAAACGGCTCCGGAAAGACCACCTTTATTAAATTGCTTTGCAGACTCTATGATCCCCAGGAGGGACAGATCCTGCTCAACGGCATTGATATCCGGAAATACAATTATCGGGATTACATGGATATTTTCTCTGTCGTGTTTCAGGATTTCCAGCTCCTGTCTCAGCCGTTGGGGGCCAATGTGGCAGGCAGCATGACCTATGACAAAGAACGGGTAGAGAAAGCCTTGCTCGATGCAGGCTTCGGCCCGCGGCTTGACACCATGCCCCAGGGCCTGGACACATATCTGTACAAGGATTTAGAAGAATCGGGTGTGGAGGTATCCGGTGGGGAAGCGCAGAAAATTGCCATTGCCAGAGCACTCTATAAGGATGCGCCTTTCATTATCCTGGATGAACCCACCGCCGCCCTGGACCCCATTGCGGAGGCGGAAATTTACAGCAAGTTCAATGAGATTGCCGGAGACAAGACCGCCGTCTATATCAGCCACCGGCTTTCCTCCTGTAAATTCTGTGACGAAATCCTGGTGTTCCAGGAAGGAACGCTGGTGCAGAAGGGCACGCACAGCCAGCTGCTTGCCGACGAAAGCGGAAAGTACTGCCAGCTGTGGAATGCCCAGGCGCAGTATTATACCAATAAAGCCGTATAAAATCAGCACCGATGCCCGGATTTTTCCGGGCATCGGTGCTGTCTTGCTTTCTCAGGCAATCCTTATTTGGGCACAGCAAAAAAATTGTCCATTGCATATCTTCTTTATCTTGGTATACTTAGCGATATGAGTAAAACATATCTATAGCAAAGGGTATGCGTATGGAGGAATAGAAAACTATGAAAATCGGTGTGGTTGACGTGGGCGGTGGCTACCGTGGGATCTATGCGGCAGGCGTACTGGATTATTGCCTGGATCAGGACATCCGTTTTGATCTGGGGATCGGGGTTTCCGCAGGCAGTGCCAACCTGATTTCCTATGTGGCAGGGCAGGTACGGCGAAACTATCAGTTTTATACAGAGTATGGACTTCGTAAAGAGTACGCAGGGGCCAAAAACTTTATCACAAAGAGAAGCTTTATTGACTTGGATTATGCCGGCAGCACACTCAGCAATTCGGATGGGGAATATCCCATTGATTTTCCGGCCATGGTAAACAATCCCATGGAGCTGTATGTGGTTGCAACGGAGGCGGAGACGGGGAAGACGAGATACTTCGAGAAGGGGGATATTTCCCAGGATAACTACGATGTAATGAAGGCTTCCTGCGCCATTCCCTTTGTCTGTCATCCTTATCCGGTGGGAAAGACTTTCTATTTTGACGGGGCACTGGCAGATCCTGTCCCGGTGCAGAAGGCCTTTGCTCTGGGATGCGACAAGGTTGTCGTTCTGCTGACAAAGCCGGAAAGTGAGATCCGGACCTCAGAACAGGACGAAAAAATGGCACATCTGATTCGCCGCCATTATCCCCAGGCGGCAAAAAAGCTGTGTCAGCGGGCAAGCCTCTATAACGCAGGCGTTGCTGCGGCAAAACAATATGCCCTGGAGGGGAAAGCCCTGATCGTGGCTCCGGATGATACCTGCGGTGTGCGGACCCTGACCAGAGATAAGACGGCCCTGGATCGCCTGTATCAGAAAGGATATGTGGACGGCAAAAAGATCAGGGCGTTTTTGGCAGGATAAGACAGGGAAAAATACAGAAGATCCACTGATTTAGCACTCTTTTCAAAAGAGTGCTAAATTTAATATCTTATTCATAGTTAGATCACAGAAAAGACATGATTCAGGCGTATAACAATTATTGAAAAGAAAAGGAGTTGAGACCCAATGGGCTAGCAAGGATTTCCGACGAACGGCGACCTTGTCGGATGAAATTGAAAAGGGCAGCATAATCGATATGACAAATGAAACAATGGAATTTGGAGGTATTTATTATGTTTGAACTTACACGCAGAAACAACAATCATCAGGTAAACGCATACAATCCTTTCCGCGAAATCGAAGATTTTGAGCGGAGTTTCTTCGGAGATCCGTTTTCCGGCTTCTTCGGCCTTCAGGATCTGGCCGAATTCAAAACCGATGTGACAGATGAAGGAGATCACTACCTGCTGGAGGCGGATCTTCCCGGTTTTGATAAGAAGGACATTCATCTGAATCTCAGCGGCGATACCCTGACCGTTCAGGCCGAGCGCCACTCTAAAAATGAAGAGCAGGATAAAAAGGGCCGGGTGGTTCGGATGGAGCGTTCTTACGGTTCCTACAGCCGTAAATTCAATGTATCGGAGATCGACACCGATCACATCAAGGCGGCATATGAAGACGGCGTCCTGAAGCTGACGCTGCCGAAGCGCAATACGGAGCTGCCTGAATCCAGAGTATTGGAAATTGAATAAGCCGGAAAAGGGGAGCTTCCCCTTTTCCAGACTTGAAATAGAGAACAAGACGGTTCCGAACCGAAAATGCCTCAGGCATTCGGTCCGGAACCGTCTTGTTTCTTTATAGATTGCTTTCCTTGCGGTTGGCATTTTTTCTCAGATAATTACCAATGTTTGTGACACACAGAAGGGTCACCACAAGGAAAATACCGGGAGTCAAAATGATCCACCAGGAGCCGGAGGACAGTGCTTTTTCGGAAAGGGAGAGCATACTGCCCCAGGAGATGATTTCCAGGGGGAGACCGATTCCCATAAAGCTCAGTGTGGATTCCGCTCCAATGGCGCCCCGAATGTTCATGACCACCATAAACATGATGCTGGAAATGAAGTTCGGGGTCAAATGCTTCCAGAGGATGCGGAAGAATCCTGCCCCCATGCATCTGGCGGCTACCACATATTCACTGTTGCGAATCTGCCGCACCTCGGTCCGAACCACCTTGGCGATGCTTGTCCAGCTGGTGATGCCGATGACCAGGGAAATGGTTTGGATATTGGCTTTTCCCAGAATGGCCTGAATCAGGATAATGAGCAGAAGATTTGGAATACTGAGGAAGATTTCCGTCAGCCGCATCAGGGCATCGTCCAGCCATTTGGGGGATAAGCCGCTGATGGCCCCGAACAGGATTGCAATGGCGGTGGAGATCAAGGTGGCAAAGAAGCCGATAAACAGGGAAATGCGTCCGCCGTACCAGATCATGGAAAAGATATCACGGCCCATGGTGTCCGTGCCGAACCAAAACTCGGAATTCGGAGCTACATTTGCATGGTACAGGTCCATATAGGTGGGGTCCTTCGGGATGAAGAGCTCGCAACACAGGCACCCTAAAATAATCAGGGTGAGCAGGAAAATGGAGACCATGGGTTTTCCTTCGTACCATTTCCTTTGGGTCCTTTGCGGTTCCGGAATTTCCCGAATGCCTACCTGCACAAAAAGATTATCCAACTTCCGTCACCTCCGTGCTTTCTACGATCTCATTTTCCCGCATACGAGGGTCAATTCGTTCGTTGATAATTTGGGCGATGATGTTAAACAAAATCACCAGAGCACCGGAGAAAATGCACAAAATCATCAGCAGATTATAGTCCTGATACCGGGCGCTTTCATAGGAAAGGGTTCCGAGACCGGGGTAGGAGAACACGGTTTCCACAATGTAGGTGCCTCCCATGATATGGGGAACAGAGATGGCCATGATGCTCAGATAGGAGGGAATAATATTTCTCAGGCAGTGCTTAAACAGAATGCTCTTTTTGCTGAGTCCTTTGGATTTGGCCAGCAGGACATAGTCTGCCCGAACTTCCTCTAAAAGCTTGTTTCGGATCATATAGGCGTAGTACCACAGGTGATTCAGCACGGTGACGATCATGGGAAGAATCAGATGCACCACCCGATCTGCCAGGTCGTCTTTGTTCCCCACAGAGTAGGCGCCGGAGCTTGGAAGCCACCGAAGCTCAATGGAGAAAATCAAAATCAGGACCAGAGACAGCCAGAATTCAGGAATACAGGTGATAATGGTGCCAACCTTGCAAAGGGTGCGATCCAGCCATCCGTCTTCCCGCCAGGCACAAAGAATTCCAATGCCCAGAGCACCGGCAAAAATCAGCAGAAAGCCGATGCCCCCAAGGATCAAGGTGTTTCCCAGGCGGCCGCCGATGACTTGCATCACATCTTGCTTGTATTTAAAGGAAATTCCGAAATTTCCCTGCATGGCATTTTGAAGCCAGCGGATATACTGAACATAAATGGGATCGTTCAAGCCCAGCTTGTTTTCCGCCCATTCCCGTTCTTCCGGAGTCATTCTCTCCACTCGTTCTCCGTAGTAGGAAACAAGAGGATCGCCGGGGGCCCAGCGGGAGATGTAGAAGGCGGCTACAGAAAGAATCAGAATGCTGAGCAAGAAAATTGCAATCTTCTTGCTGTAATAAACAAAAGGATTTTTGCGAATCATTTTGCACCGCCTTTCAGAACGAAATGGTCCGGAGAAACTTCAACCAGCTGCCCATTGCGGTCAAACAGGCGTTCGTCAAACTCCTGAAGGACTCTTGCTCTCTCCAGCCGGGGGTCCGGGATGGGAATGGCTGACAGCAGGGATCTGGTATAGGCATGAAGAGGGGATTCAAACAGTTCCCTGGTGGGGGCAACCTCTACCAGCTTTCCGTGATACATGACCCCGACCCGGTCGCACAGATATTTGACAACGGCCAGATCGTGGGCGATGAAGAGAACGGAGCACCCATGCTCCAGATTGCAGTGCTTCAGCAGGTTGATGATCTGCGCCTGAATGGACACATCCAGCGATGCGATGGGTTCGTCTGCAACCAGCAGAGCCGGCTCCATGGACAGCGCTCTGGCGATGGCCACCCGCTGACGCATACCGCCGGAGAGCTGGGAGGGGTACTTGTCCAGATAGCTGGCGTCCAGACCCACATAGCGCAGCTGAAATTCGGCTTCCTTCCGAAGGGAGCCTCTGGGCGGCTTGATGTGATGAATTTTCATCGGCTCGGAAATCACATCGGAAATTTTCATACGCTGATCCAGGCTGGAGGTGGAGTCCTGAAAAATAATTTGCCGTGTGGTCTGAAGCAACTTTCGATTTTGCCGATACTGTTTGGGCTGACACACATCAATGCCCTGATAGTAAATCTTCCCGGATGTAGGAGGATACACATTCATGACGCATCGCGCCACCGTGGATTTTCCGGAACCGGATTCTCCCACCAGGCCGAAAATTTCACCCTTGCGGATTTGAAAGGAGACATCGTCTACGGCTTTCACGATTGCAGTTTTACTCAGCCGAAACTGGTGCGTGAGATGCTGTACGTCCAATAAAATCTCAGACATGGGCCAATCCTCCAATGGGCGGTGTGATTTTCGGGGCGCGGGGGTCTAACAGCCAGGTGGCAGCATAGTGGCTGTCGGTGATCCGGAACATAGGGGGTTCCTGCTGATAATCAATGGCCAGGGCATAGGGATTGCGGCTGGCAAACGCATCCCCCTTGGGGGGATCAATCAGAATCGGCGGCATACCGGCAATGGTATGGAGCTTTTCCCCCACCTTTGCGTAAGAGGGGAGTGCCTGCATCAGGCCCCAGGTGTAGGGGTGTCTCGGGTCATAGAAAATCTCTTCTGCGGTGCCGATCTCAACGATTTTTCCGGCATACATCACGGCCACCCGGTCGGCCACTCTGGCAACCACACCCAGGTCGTGGGAAACCAGAATGGTAGCGGTTCCCAGCTTTTGCTGGATCTGCTTCAGAAGGTCCAGAATCTGGGCCTGGATGGTCACATCCAGGGCAGTGGTGGGCTCGTCGGCAAACAGGATTTTAGGATTGGAGGCCAACGCAATGGCCATAACGCTTCGCTGACGCATACCGCCGGAAAAATTATAGGGATATAAATGATACCGCTGCTTTGGGTCTTCAATGCCCACCAGGTCCATCAGCTCCACCACCCGTTGGAAAACATCTTCCTTAGACAGCTTGGGATTGTGGATCCGAACGGCCTCGGCAATCTGCTCTCCGATGGAGATTGTGGGATTCAGGGAGGTCATGGGGTCCTGAAAGACCATGGAAAACAGCTTGCCACGGAGTTTTTCCATATCTTTCTGGGTATACTTGGTAATATCGGCCCCATTTGCAAGGATGGTTCCGCTTTTGATTGAGGCTTCCTTGGTCAGAAGCTTCATAATCGCCTTGCACAGCACGCTTTTTCCGCAACCGGATTCTCCTACGATTGCCAGAACTTCTCCTTCCCAAAGAGAGAAGGAGACATCCCGCACAGCTTGCAGCTCCCCCTGGGGAGTGTGAAAGCTCACGGAGAGATTTTTGATTTCCAAGAGGTTTTCCATAATTCAATCACCATAAGCGCAGGATAAGGGGCTGGTGACCAGCCCCTTTCCTGTATATGTTTTTGTTAGTGTTTACCCCTCCATGGTCCACTCGGCGACATTCCAGAAAATGCCTACGCCATGGTGACCCATGATGGTATCGGGATTGATTCCCTTGATGTTGGAAGAGGCCACATAGTCTGCATCGATGTAGCAAATAAAGGCGTATGCAGGATCATTGGCCAGCTCGGTCTGGAAGTTGTTGTAAGCTTCCTTACGCTTTGCGGTGTCATCGGTCTGACGAGCTTCGGTCAGGTACTGATCTACCTTGGCGTTGGAATAGCCGGAATAGTTGGCACCCTTGTCTGTACCAAAGATCTTATAGGTATGATCGTCGGCATCAAAGGGACTGCCCCAACCAATGAGGAATGCCATCTGACCGGCCCAGTCTACCTTTTCGGGAACTTCCACGGTGCAGTCAATTCCGATCTGGCGCAGCTGCTGTGCGGCAGCCTGGGCCATGTCGATTCTCACCTGGTCACCGGCACTTACGCTGATGACAAAGCCGATTTCCTTGCCGTTGCGCTCATAGATCCCGTTCGGGCCCATGGTGCAGCCGGCATCTTCAAGGATCTGCTTGGCTTTCTCGGGATTGTAAGTGTACTGCTCTACATTCTCGTTGTTATAGATATTACGCTGCAGGGGACCGTAGGCAAGGATGCCATGTCCCAGAACCACGGTGTCCAAAATAGCCTGGCGATCCAGACCATAGCAAACTGCGGGGATGATATCCTTGTTTTCCTTCCAGTATGGGTTCTGGAAGTTGAACATAATGCCGCGGTAATCAGCGGTCTTCATGTTGTAGACGGTGTAGCCTTCCTGATTTACAAATTTTTCGGAATCCTTGGGGGTCAGGTGCGCCAGATTCAGCTCGCCGGACTGCATCTGCATGGCCTTGGCATTGTCATCGGGGACAATCTTAAAGATAATTTTGTCAATGTTGGCAGCACCCTTAAAATAATCGTCATACTTGGTCAGAACAATGGCCTGGCCCTCATCCCAGCTGTCCAGCTTATAGGGGCCGGTACCGATGGGCTTGCGGAAGAACTCAGAGGACTGGAAGTCCTGACCCTCCAGCAGGTGCTTGGGAAGGATGCCCATGGTCATGTAGTCCAGAAATGCCACATTGGGGGCAGCCAGCTGGAAGGAAACGGTATGATCGTCCACAACCGTGATGGATTTCACATCTTCATAGTTGGGTGCGTTCTCAGAACCGTTTTCCGGGTCCATAATGGCCTCGATGGTAAACTTGACGTCCTCGGCGGTGAAGGGCTCACCATCATGCCACTTTACATTTTCTTCCAGATGGAAGGTGTAGGTGCAGGTGTCTTTGTCAAACTCCCAGCTTTTTGCAAGACCGGGGACGACCTGATTTTTGCCGTCATGGGCGGTCAGACCGTTGAAGAGCAGAACATTGATCTCGCCGTGCTCGTCCATGGCAGGATTGATCCGGGTGTAATTGCCGGAGCCATAAACCAGTGTGTTTTCCTTCCCTTTTTCCTTTCCACCGTCCTGAGCGCAGGCTGCCAAGGAAAGCAGCATGACCACAGTCAGAAGAAAGCATAGAATCTTTTTCATTCGTATTACCTCCTGTATGTATGTTCTTAAGGAATTTTAACAAATAAAGAACCTTCACACAAGCGGGGAGGGGGGATATTTGGACGATTATTCTTATATAATTATAAAATACTTTGCATTATAAGACAATAGCCTTCGGAAAAAATAGTGCTGCTGGGGTTTTATTTTAAAATCTTTAGGCAAACATACCCCATGTGCCTAAATTACAGACACATGACCTGCTATTATCTGTATGAACTTTGGATGTGGGCTGATACAATACAGACACAATGAATCAAGGAGGAATCCCATATGTATTATGCAAGCGGTAATTATGAAGCATTTGCCCGTCCTCAGAAGCCTGAAGGCGTGGACAAAAAGTCGGCATATATCATTGGTACCGGCCTGGCGGCACTGACCGCAGCCTGCTACCTGGTTCGGGACGGTCAGATGAAGGGGGCCAATGTCCACATTTTTGAGAAGGACCCCATTCCCGGCGGCGCCTGTGACGGCTGGGAATATCCGCAGCTTGGCTATGTGATGCGCGGCGGCCGTGAGATGGATAATCACTTTGAGGTCATGTGGGACCTGTTCCATTCCATCCCCTCCATTGAGACGGAAGGGGTCAGCGTACTGGATGAGTACTACTGGCTGAACAAGAAAGATCCCAACTACTCCCTTTGCCGTGCCACCGTAAACCGCGGCGAGGATGCCCATACGGACGGAAAGTTTGCGCTTTCAGACAAGGCGGCCATGGAGATCACAAAGCTCTTCTTTACGCCGGATGAAGAGCTGTATAACAAGCGCATTACAGAGTTTTTTGACGATGAAGTGCTGGACAGCAATTTCTGGCTCTATTGGCGCACCATGTTCGCCTTCGAGAATTGGCACAGCGCGCTGGAAATGAAGCGCTATATTAAGAGATATATCCACCATGTGGGTGGCCTGCCCGACTTCAAAGCCCTGCGCTTCACCCGATACAATCAGTATGAATCCATGATCCTGCCCATGGTCAAGTATCTGGAATCCTTTGGAGTGGATTTCCAGTACAATACCAAGGTGGTCAATGTAGAGTTCGACATTCAGCCCAACAGAAAGCAGGCAAAACGCATTGAGCTGCTGGCGGGGGACGAGACTCGCTTCGTGGACCTTACAGAAAACGATCTGGTGTTTATCACAAACGGCGGCTGCGTGGAGAATTCTACTTTGGGCTCTCAGACCACGCCTGCGCAGTACAGACCGGAAATCCGTGCAGGCGGCGGCTGGGACATGTGGAAGCGGATTGCAGCCCAGAGCCCCGACTTTGGACATCCGGAAAAGTTTTGCAGTGACCCTGAGCAGACCAACTGGATGAGCGCTACCGTCACCACACTGGACCAGAAAATTGTACCCTATATTCAGAAAATCTGCAAGCGGGACCCCTTCAGCGGCGGCGTGGTCACCGGCGGAATTGTTACCGTCAAGGATTCCAACTGGCTGCTTAGCTGGACCTTTAACCGGCAGCCTCAGTTCCGTGCTCAGCCGAAGGATCAGCTGGTGGGCTGGATCTACGGCCTGTTCACCGATAAGCCCGGCAACTATATCAAAAAGGCCATGCGTGACTGCACCGGTGAGGAGATCTGCATGGAATGGCTGTACCATCTTGGGGTGCCTGAGGGGCAGATTCAGGAGCTGGCGCACAGCAGCGCCAATACCATTCCCTGCATGATGCCTTATATCACCGCATTCTTCATGCCCCGTGAGGCCGGGGACCGCCCCGATGTGGTTCCCAGCGGCGCTGTGAACTTTGCCTTTATCGGCCAGTTTGCGGAAACTGAGCGAGACACCATCTTCACAACGGAATATTCCATGAGAACCGGTATGGAGGCCGTGTACACGCTGCTCAATGTGGACCGTGGTGTTCCTGAGGTTTGGGGCAGCACCTATGACATTCGGGATCTGCTCAATGCTGCCGTTCAGATGCGGGACGGTAAACCCCTGACGGAAATGCATCTGAATCTGGCCGAGAAAATCGCAGTGAAGAAAGTGCTGGAGAAGCTTCACGGGACAGACATTGAAAAACTTCTGAAAGAGCATCATGTGATCTAAGCCTTTGAAGATACTCCCACATCCGGATGATGTGGGAGTATCTTCGGGAAACAGGAACCGTGTAAGAAAGGGGGGAGTGTCTGTGGGGTCAACAAAAGGGCTTCATATGGCGAAATACGGATATATCATTCTTTCGGTCTTGCTTTGTGCATTGGGAATCACATTGATGGCCGTTCCCGGATTTTCGGTATCTCTTCTATGCTGGATGGGGGGGATTTTGCTGATTCTCTTTGGATGCGTGAAGATTGTGGGGTATGTCTCAAAGGACTTGTATCGGCTGGCGTTTCAGTTTGATCTGGCGTTTGGAATTCTTCTGATTGCATTGGGGGCGGTGCTGATTCTGCGTACAGAGGCTATGCTGCACATCATCTGCTCTCTGTTTGGCGTGTGCATTCTGGCAGATGCGCTCTTAAAAATACAAATTTCCATCGATTCTAAGGAATTTGGGATTCCCAAGTGGTGGCTTATTTTCAGTGCGGCGGTCATTACCGGTATATTTGGGTTTCTGCTGCTGTTTCGACCGGATGAAAGTGCGCAGGCCGTGATGATTCTGACCGGAATCTCTCTCCTTGCAGAAGGAATTCTGAATCTGGTAACGGTGCTGACAGCGGTCAAAATCTACAAACGAGTGGAAACCAACCATGATGAAGGTTGAAATGGAACATAAAAACGGCCCCAGGATTCCAATGGGCCGGAACAAGAAAGGGTAGTGAAGACTGATGCATTTTTCAAAGGCGGTAGTGAAGTGCCGCATACCGATTTTGATTATCGCAATTTTGCTGATGATTCCATCCGTGATGGGCATGGCAGCCACAAGAATCAACTATGATATGCTGGACTACCTGCCGGATGACATGGATACGGTCATCGGACAGAATGTACTTATGGAGGACTTCGGAAAAGGTGCATTCTCTTTTATTATTGTGGAGGATATGCCGAACAAAGATGTGGCCAAACTGAAAGCCCAGATCGAGCAGGTGCAGCATGTGGATACTGTGGTCTGGTACGACTCTTTGTTTGACCTTTCCGTTCCCATGGAGCTGCTTCCGGACAGCATCCTGCAAAAATTCAATACGGAAAATTGCACCATGATGGCAGTGTTCTTTGACAGTGCCACTTCGGAAGATGTGACCATGGATGCAATCCGTGAGATTCGTGCAGTCTGCGGCAAGCAGTGCTATGTCTCCGGTATGTCCGCCCTGGTTACGGACTTGAAAGACCTGTGTGAGAAGGAAGAGCCCATCTATGTGGGCATTGCGGTGCTGCTGGCTTGTGCCGCCATGCTTCTGCTGCTGGATAACTGGCTGGTTCCGTTTGTGTTCCTGGCATCCATTGGCATGATGATCCTGCTCAATATGGGTACCAACTACTTCCTGGGGGAGATTTCCTATATTACAAAGGCTCTGTCCGCAGTGCTTCAGCTGGCCGTTACCATGGACTATTCTATTTTCCTCTGGCACAGCTACAGCGAGCAGAGAGAAAAGTATGAAGACCGCAACGAAGCAATGGCGGTTGCCGTGCAGCACACCTTGACCAGTGTGATCGGAAGCTCCATTACCACGGTGGCAGGATTCATTGCCCTGTGCTTCATGACCTTTACCATGGGCCGGGACTTGGGCATTGTGATGGCCAAGGGTGTTCTGCTGGGCGTTCTGGGCTGCGTTACGGTTCTTCCCTCTATGATCCTGCTTTTGGATAAGCCCTTGCAGAAGACAAAGCACAAGGCGCTGATTCCCAATATGCGCCATTTGGGAAAGGGCGTTGTAAAGTATTTTGTAGTATTCCTTGTTATTTTCGTCCTGGTCATCGGCCCTGCCTATTATGGCTACAGCAAAACCAATGATGAGGTCTATTACGACATGGGACAGTGCCTGCCTGAGGATATGGCCTATGTGATCGCAAACAGCAAGCTGGCAGATGAGTTTGACATTGCATCGACCCATATGCTTTTGGTAGATCGGGATGTTCCCACACTGGACATCCGTAAAATGGTCCACGAGATGGAGCAGGTTGACGGCATTCAGTATGTGCTGAGTCTGGAGTCCGTGGTGGGGTGCAGAGTTCCGGAAGAAATGCTCCCTGAGTCCATTGTGAGCATGTTGAAAAGCGACAGATGGGAGCTGATGCTCCTGAACTCCGAGTATAAGGTTGCCAGTGAAGAGGTAAACGACCAGATCGATGCCATCAATACCATTCTCAAGAAATACGATGAAGGCGGGATGCTCATTGGCGAAGCCCCTTGTATGAAGGACATGATCGAAACCACCGCACATGACTTCCAGGTGGTCAATGCCATATCGATTCTGGCGATTTTCATTATCATTGGATTGGTTGAAAAAAGCTTTACACTGCCGTTTATCCTGATTGCAGTCATTGAAACGGCTATTTTCATCAATTTGGGTCTGCCCCATTATCTGGGACAGAGTCTGCCGTTCATTGCTCCAATCTGCATCAGCACCATTCAGCTGGGCGCAACGGTTGACTATGCAATTCTGATGACCACCCGTTATAAAACGGAGCGAATCTGTGGCCTGGACAAAAAAGAAGCTGTCTGGACGGCACTGACAACCTCCATTCCTTCTGTAATCGTCTCCGGAATGGGCCTGTTTGCTGCCACCTTTGGTGTGGCGTTGTATTCCAACATCGACATCATCCGTTCCATGTGTATGCTGATGGCAAGAGGCGCCGTAGTCAGTATGATTTCGGTGATCTTCATTCTTCCTGCGCTGCTTCTTTTGTGCGACAGACCGGTTTGCGCAACAACATTGGACATGAGATGTATTCGGCATTCAAAAAATAAGGAGGTTACTAAAAAATGAAAAAGAAGGCAACAAAAGTGACTGCGATTGCAATTTGCGCAGCCATGATGCTGGGAACGGCCACCACAGCGGTGTATGCGCTGAATGCCAGCCACCAGGGACCTGCTCGGAAGAGCACGACCTCAGCCTCTGTGAATCAGGGGGGAAAGGACGACGGCATTACCAAGGATGAAACGGTGTATGTCCTTTCCGGTGCAGACGGATCCGTCCGGAAGATCCTGGTAAACGACTGGCTTAAAAACACCAAGCAGGCACAAATCCTGGACGACAAATCTACCCTGTCTGATATTATGAATGTCAAGGGAGACGAAACCTACACCTCCGGCAAGAATGACAGCATTTCTTGGGAAGCAAATGGCCAGGATATCTATTATCAGGGCACAACCACTCAGGAGCTTCCCGTGCAGATGTCGGTGAAGTACACCCTGGACGGAAAAGAAATTTCCCCTGCCGAGCTGGCGGGAAAGAGCGGCAAAGTCACCATTCGTTTTGATTACGAGAACAAGCAGTATGAGGAAGTTACGATAGACGGGAAGAAAGAGAAAATCTATGTGCCCTTTACCATGCTGACCGGCGTAATGCTGGATACGGATGTGTTCCGGAATGTGACGGTTTCTACCGGTAAGGTGGAGAACCTGGGCAACCAGATCGCAGTCATTGGCATTGCCTTCCCCGGTATGCAGGAGAACCTGGCAGTGGAGAAAAAGGACATAGACATTCCCGATTATGTAGAGATCACTGCGGATGTGGAACAGTTTGAAATGGGCACCACCATGACCCTGGCCACTACCGCCATGTTCAATGAACTGAATTCTGCGGACTTCAATTTCCAGGAGCTTTCAAAGTCCGTGGGAAAGCTTGCCGAGGGCATGACAAAGCTGACAGATGGGTCCGGTCAGCTCTATGACGGACTCAATACATTGCTGGATCAGTCTCAGATCCTGGTTTCCGGCATCGATCAGCTTGCAACCGGCGCAACCAGACTGCAAGCCGGTGCCGATGCGCTGAACAGCGGCGCTGCACAGCTTCAGTCCGGTGCAACCCAGCTTTACAATGGCCTCAGCACCTTGAATTCCAACAGTGACGCACTCAATGGCGGTGCAGAGCAGGTGTTCTACTCTTTGCTGGCGGCAGCCAATACACAGCTGTCCGCTGCGGGGCTTTCCGTTCCGACCCTGACCATTGGCAATTATGCGGATGTTCTCAACGGTGTGATTGCTTCTCTGGATGAAACCGCAGTGTATGAGGCAGCCCTCCAGCAGGTCACGGCTGCGGTCAATGGCCGCCGTGGTGAAATTGAAGCCATGGTCACAGAAGCTGTGCGCCAGCAGGTCTTGGCAGAAGTGACGGCACAGGTTACGGAAGGGGTCCGGGAGAGTGTTTCCCAAAAGGTTCGTGAAAACGAAGTCCAGTTCCGTGCAGCAGTACTGGCGCAGGCACTGGGTATGACCATTGAGGAGTATGAGGCTGCCGTGGAGGCAGGGCTGATTCCCCAGGAGCAGCAGGATGCCATCAATGCCGCGGTAGAATCCGCAATGCTGGCCGAAATTGATGCCCGGATGCAGACGGAAGAGGTCCAGGCGCAGATCGAAACCCTGATTCAGAATACAACAGCAGAGCAGATGGAAAGCGAAGAAATCAAGAGATTGATTGCTTCCAACACAGACATGCAGGTGGAAAAGGCTATTTCCGACGCCATGGCTTCCGATGAAGTGCAGGCGCAGCTGCAAGCTGCCGCAGAGGGTGCACAGTCTGTGATTGCACTCAAGTCCTCTCTGGACAGCTACAATGGCTTTTATCTGGGAGTGCTGTCCTACACCTCCGGTGTTTCCAGTGCGACAGCCGGAGCCAACGAGCTGATTTCCGGCACCGATGCGCTGAAGAGCGGTACCTCCGAACTGTATACCGGCACCACCACGCTTTCCGGCGGCATCCAGACCATGAAGGAAAAATCTCCTGCGTTGATCGATGGCATCACAAAGCTGAGAGACGGTGCCAAGAGCTTGCAGGAGGGCCTGGAAAAGTTCATGAATGAGGGCGTGCAGAAGCTGGTAGATCTGGCAACTGAGGACCTGAAGGGGGTCACAGACCGCGTTTGTGCTACCATTGATGTGGCACAGGGATATACCTCTTTCACAGGAATTGACGAGGCAAGCAAGGGAACCGTCAAGTTCATTTATAAGACAGACGGCATTTCAATCAGCAACTGAGAATAAGACCGCACCCGTGAAAAGATCGTTGCCCGGAAGCGTTTTATCAAAGGAAGCGCTTTTCTACCCGCAACGACGGAAAAATTCCGAGGAAGGTTCTCGTAGGGAACCGACCTCGGAATTTTTTATATCCGAAACGGACGACCTGACAGTACTTCGGATTTTGTCATCCGCATGTTCCCGGTGAGATCATATGGAACACTTCTGCCCTGCGGCCTCTTCCCGAGAGGCGGGAACAGAGCACTGACAAACAGTACAAAAGAATGTTGTCAAAATTGTATGAAGCGTTCATGTTATTTTGAAATCGATCATGTTATAATCAGCGCATAGAGAAGGGGGGCGGCACACAGAGACGCAATACTGCATGTTACCCAGCCAGGCGGAAGACATTGATCCGCACTGCTCAGGGCAATATCCGGGAAAAGATGAGGGGAAAAGAAATGAAGAAAGAAAAAATAAACATCCGTCCATATACCCGGCAGTTTTATCGGGGAAATGGATGGCGTTTCGCACTTGGTGTGGGACAGACCATTCTGAATGCAGGGTGCAACCTGATGATTGCATGGCTGATCCAGCAGGTCATTGATCTAATGTCAGGGGTGGACAGCCCATTCACTCTGGGGCAGCTGGGCGGGCTGGTGCTGGCTGCCATGGCGCTGCTGGGCATTACATATGCCTGTGCCTACTGGTCAACCCCACGATTTATTTCACGGGCCATCGGCCAGTATAAAAACTTTGTATTTGAGCGTCTGACGCAAAAGGGCATTGCAGCATTCTCCAGCGAAAGCACCAGCCTTTATATCTCTGCCCTCAGCAATGACGCTGCTGCAATCGAAACGGACTATCTGAATAATCTGTTCGGCATGGTTAATGGGATATTCCTGTTTGTTGCGGCGCTTTTCATGATGTTCTGGTACAATCCGGTGCTGACATTTGTTTCCATCGGCATTTCTTTCCTGCCGATTTTGGTCTCCGTGCTGACCAGCGGGCGAGCGGTTACCGCCGAAAAAAGGGTTTCCGAAGTCAACGGGCAGTATATGTCCTCCCTGCAAGATAGCCTCATGGGATTTTCTGTCATCAAATCCTTCCGGGCGGAGAAGCAGATGGCCCGTATGTTTCAGGAAAAGGTCAAGGAAGTTTCCGAAGCAAAGGAAGTCCGCAGAAAAATCTCGATTCTCATTCAGATGCTGTCTGCTTTGTCCGGGATCTTGGTTCAGCTGGGCGTTTTCCTGGTTGGTGCGTATCTGGCGCTTTCCGGAAAAGGGGTCACGGCGGGTACGGTTCTGGTATTCGTTCAGCTGCTCAACTACATATTGCAGCCCATTTCCACCATTCCCGGGTATCTGGCAGGCTATCGCTCTGCCCGGGGCCTGATTCAAAAGCTGGCGAAGGCACTGGACGAAAATGTGCAGGACCCAGGCACACGCCGGAAAACAGAACTGAAAGACGGGATTGCGGTCCAACATCTGTGGTTTTCTTACGAACAGGATAAGCCTATATTGAAGGATCTCAACTGCACCTTTGATGCCGGCAAAAGCTATGCCATTGTTGGTGCTTCCGGCAGTGGTAAGTCAACGCTCCTGCACATGCTTACGGCCTCCTATCACGGTTACACAGGCTCCATTGCTTATGATGATGTAGAGCTGCGGGATATTCGCAGCGATGCTCTTTATGATATGCTTTCCGTCATTCAGCAGAATGTGTTCATTTTCAACGCATCCATCCGGGATAATATTACCATGTTCTCGGAGTTTTCCGACGATGAGGTCCGGCGGGCCATTCGCTTGTCGGGACTTTCCAGGCTGATCGAGGAAAAGGGGGAGGGATATCTCTGCGGCGAAAACGGAGTCAACCTCTCCGGCGGCGAAAAGCAGAGAATCTCCATTGCCCGGAGCCTTCTGCGAAAGGCTCAGATCCTTCTTGCAGATGAGGTGACGGCAGCACTTGATGCAGAAACATCCTATCAGGTCAGTGATGCCATCCTGAATCTCGAGGACCTTACAAGAATTGTTGTGACCCATAATCTGGACGGATCGCTGCTTCAACGGTATGACCGCATTCTCACAATGAAATCAGGGGAGATCGTGGAGAGCGGAACCTTTGAGGAACTAATGGATCGGAAGGGATATTTTTATTCTCTCTATACGGTTTCTCAATAACGCAATCCTCGCAGGAGGCGTGTGACGCCGCAGCTGTGATTACCTTCTGTTCCCTGACGGACCCTTTGCTTCTTTTACAGTGGGCTGAATCGCTGGGGGAAGCAGAAAACTGGGGGGCCATGATGGATGTGGTTCCGACGATGTCAGAGATGTTATAGGGATACACGATGGGCTCGATCACAGGCAACAGCTTCTCTCTATGGAACAAAAACAAAAAATAAATCCAAAACGCAGAAGGCAGTAAAACCAAAAGCAGGAACTGTAAATCAAAAACGGCGAGAAGAACAGGAGCGCGTTCTTCTCGTCGTTTTGCCGGAATGCCTGTGGGGGGGGTCTATGGGCAGAAAAAAGGCGGTGTGACCGAAGTCACACCGCCTTGCACATTATGAAATTACTTGTACAGTTCAACCAGCTTCAGCAGGTGCTCGTAACGCTCCTTAGCAGCAGCCTCGTTCTTAGCGAACAGATCGGTTGCACGCTCGGGGAACTCACGGGTCAGACGGCTGTAGCGGGCCTCGTTCATCAGGAACTCCTGGTAGCCATCCTTAGGAGCCTTGGAATCCAGAGTGAACTTCTCGGTCTCCTTGGCGGGGTTGAAGCGGAACATATTCCAGTAGCCGCACTCAACAGCCTTCTTCATCTCGGACTGGCAGTTGGTCATGCCACCCTTGATGGAGTGCATCTCACAGGGAGCATAAGCAATGATGAGGGAGGGACCATGGTAAGCCTCGGCCTCCACGATTGCCTTGATGGTCTGAGCGGGGTTAGCGCCCATAGCGATCTGAGCAACATAGACATAGCCGTAGGACATGGCGATCTCAGCCAGGGACTTCTTCTTGGTCTCCTTGCCGGAGGCAGCGAACTGAGCAACCTGACCGATGTTGGAGGACTTGGAAGCCTGTCCGCCGGTGTTGGAGTAAACCTCGGTGTTGAATACGAAGATGTTAACATCCTCACCGGAAGCAAGAACATGGTCAACACCGCCGTAGCCTATATCGAATGCCCAACCGTCGCCGCCGAATATCCAGACGGACTTCTTGTTGAGGTAATCCTTCTTCTTGAGCAGCTCGGTAACAGCCTCGCAGCAGTTGCCCTGTGCCTCCATGAGAGCAATCAGGCGCTTAGTGGGCTCCTGGTTTGCATTGCCGTCATCATAGGTTGCAAGGTAATCCTTTGCGGCCTGCTTCAGATCCTCGTTGCCGGCATTCTCAGCCAAGAACTCAACATGATGTCTCATGTCGTCACGGATCTTCTTCTGTCCAAGGTGGATACCAAGACCGTGCTCTGCGTTATCCTCGAAGAGGGAGTTTGCCCATGCAGGACCTCTGCCGTCCTTATTGACGGTGTAGGGAGAGGTTGCAGCAGGAC
>JARIBV010000111.1 GCA_029257335.1 Faecousia sp. | reverse complement strand
CAAACAGTCGGCCCGCTCCGCCGCCCTTTGCAAAGACGGTGAGGGTCATGCTTTTCATCTTCTTGGACAGCTCCATAGCCTCGGCGCGCTCCTTGGCCTGGCGCTCCTGTGTGGCCTTATCGTTCATACGCATGGTATTGATGGCGTCGGTGGTTGCTTCCATCGCCAGCTTCCGGGGCAGCATATAGTTCCGGGCGTAGCCGTCGGAAACCTCCAGCATCTGGCCCTTCTTTCCTTTTCCACGAACATCCTGTAACAAAATTACTTTCATATCGATAGATACTCCTTTGTATTGATTATTGCGCATAGTATTTGTCGATGGAAATGGTCAGCCGATCCAAAGCTGTTTTCACATCGCAATTTTTTACCTGAGCTCCTGCGGTAGCCGCATTGCCGCCGCCACCCAGAGGTTCCAAAATCACCTGCACATTGGCATCGCCAATGGAACGGGCAGAGATAATGACCTGATCGCCCTGGGGATACATGACAAAAGAGGCCAAGATCCCCTGAATACCCAGAAGCTCATCTGCCGCCTGTGCTGCAATGACCCGTGTGGTGGTCTGATCCAGAGCCGCAATGGCAATTTGATTGCGGTACATCTTTGCAGACTGAATAATATGATATTTGGCCATGGTAGCCTGCAAATCACTCTGCAACAGCTTCTTTACATCCACCGTATCTGCTCCCAAGCGGCGAAGGAACGCCGCAGCCTCAAAGGTACGCTCGCCGGTGCGGACATTAAAGCTCTTTGTATCCAGCATGATGCCCGCCAGCAGGGCTTTGGCCTCAATGGGCAGGATCTCCGAACTGTCCACCCCATATTGCAGCAGTTCTGTCACCAGCTCCGATGCGGAAGAGGCATAAGGCTCATGCAGCTCCACCACCACAGGATTGATATAATCCGCCGCCCTTCTGTGGTGATCCACCACACAGACCTTGGAGATCGCTTCCAAAAGCGGCAGGCACTCCACTTGATCCGGCCGGTTGGTATCCACCACAATCAATGTGCTCTTGGGGTCCGCCTGGAGCAGTGCCTCCTGTCCGGAAATAAAGCAGTTTTCATACACCGGATGTGCCTTCAGCTGCTCCAGCAGCATTCCGGCCGCATTGTGCTCCATGTCGATGACGATTTTAGCATTTTTGCCCTTTTTGCGGCACAGGCAGCAGATGCCTACCGCAGCGCCTACTGCGTCCAGGTCCGCATTTTTATGCCCCATGACGAACACCTGGCTGCACTGGCCCACCAATTCTCCCAGAGAATTGGCCGTCACACGGGAACGGACCTTGGAGCGGTGATCGGTCTCTTTGTTGCGTCCGCCGTAGAACGAGAAGTTATAGCGTCCCTTCACCACCACCTGGTCACCACCTCGGGACAGCGCCATTTCGATACTGAGGGCAGCAAAGTTGTAGGACTCTTCAAAGGTGACACCCTCCTGCCCGATGCCCATGGAGATGGTTGCCGCCACCCCTGTGGGGCTTTCCACCTGACGGATCTCTTCCAGAAGAGGGAATTTATTTTCCATACAATGCTTGAGATCCCGCTCTTCAAAGACAAAAAGATATCGGTTTCGTTCCATACGGCGCAGCATCCCATGATAGCCGCCGATACAGCGGGTAATCACCTGGTCCAGCTCCGCATTGAGGGTCGAAATTGCACTCTCCGGCAGATTTTTCGTCAGCTCGTCGTAGTTATCCAGCAAAATAATGGATACCACAGGCCTGGAACGGATGTACTCATCCCGCACCTGGTAGAGCTCCGTAAGGTCCACCAGATAAATGGCCCCCATAAGGATGCCGCCTGACGCTTTTTCGTGGAAAGTGGTACCATAGACCCGATAGCGGCGGTCACCGATATCCAGATCATGGGGACACTCCAGCTTTCCGGCAATCATCCACTCCGTAGAGAACCCCGGCAGAACCTTATTGAGTTTCTGCTCAAACATGCTTTCCTTCATACCTGTCACTTTGGCAAACCGCTGATTGGTCCAGAACAGCTCCTCGTCCACCAAGCGGATCAAGGCCATCGGAAGCGGGATGTCCAGGCGGGATGCATTTTCCAGGTTATTGGTAGCAGACTGAATATAGGCCTCCAGAGCCTTTCTCCGGCTGGCCCGGCGCAGCTGGTAGAAAATCAAAAACAGCGCCGTTGTGCCTGCCTCAATGGCCGCCAGCAGAGGCTGATTCATTAAAAATGATGCAACGGCAAATATCAGCAGAACTAAAAAGTATAAGCCCATGGTAGGATCAACCAAACGACCCAGCTTTTTATTCACAGGACCACTCCTCCCAAATTTCAAAAAGGGCACAGCTATAGTTCCATTATACCAGAACGCCCCCACAGAATCAAGGGAGATTCCACCGGTTTCCCTGGAAAGTGAAAAAACAGGACAAAAAAGAAAACGCCCGCCGAAGCATCTGACTGGATTCTCGGCGCAGGCGTTTTCACTGTTTTCTGGCTAGATAGTAGTCATCTCCCTGCCGATAGTAGGGGCAGCGCGTTTGCTTCGCATGGAAAATCTGATAGACCTCATCTTCATCCAGATCCATATTGCAGAAGTATTCGTCATACTCTTCATCATAATCAAAGTGCCAGCAGCTTTCGCACAAATCGCAATCCATAAAAATCACACTCCTCGTTCCAAGTATACCACCCAACCCACCATGTTGCAAGAAGAAAAGGACCGTTCCGCAAGTACTTTCTTTTGACGAAAAAGGAGCTGCCTCACCAATGAGACAGCTCCCCCTTTTTTAGCGGACCTCCAGAACCTTATAGTCCTGTGCTTCCACTGCATTCTTCAGCACTTCGTCTGCCACAGGAGCATTCAGCGTCACAACGGCTGTACCCTCCACATGGCTGACCTCAGCAGCCTCCACTTCGGGCAGAGCTTCCAGGGTCTTCTTCACTCTGGCCTCACAGTGGCCGCACATCATGCCTTCGATCTTCATGGTCTTGGTCATAGCAGAAACCTCCTTTCTTTTATGAGTACGATGGTGGATCTTTTTATCCCGTCTTCCATCATATAGACGGAAGAGGTTCAGGCGCAGTGCGTTACTCACCACGCAGAAACTGGAAAGGCTCATGGCTGCCGCACCAAACATGGGGTTGAGGGTCAGGCCCAGAGGAATGAGAACGCCTGCGGCAAGAGGAATTCCCAGGGTATTATACAAAAACGCCCAGAACAGATTCTCGTGGATGTTTCGCAGGGTAGCGCGGCTGAGACGAATGGCGGCAGGAACATCCGTAAGTCTGTTCTTCATCAGCACCACATCCGCAGCATCGATTGCCACATCCGTGCCCGCTCCGATGGCAATGCCAATATCTGCACGGGTCAGTGCAGGGGCATCGTTGATTCCATCGCCTACCATTGCCACCTTGCCCTTCTGCCGAAGATCCCGGATGACGCTTTCCTTGCCCTGAGGCAGGACTCCTGCAATCACCTCATCCACACCTACAGCTTTGCCAATGGCCTGGGCTGTACGAGGATTGTCTCCGGTGAGCATAACCACACGAATTCCCATTTTTTGCAGCTCTGCAACGGCCTGAGGGCTGTCCTCTTTCATGGTATCCGCCACCGCAATGGTACCTAAGAATGTCCGATCCAGAGCGAAAAACAGCGGTGTTTTTCCCTGCTGCGCCAGCTCTTCGGCCTGCTTTCTGGCCTGCTGGGGAATCTGGGTGATTTTTTCTATAAAGCTTGCGTTGCCACCGGCAAGGCTGCTTCCCTCCAGTCTGGCTGTAAGACCATTTCCCGGCACAGCCTGGAAGTTTTCCACCTGCAACCTGGGAAGCTTTTCTTCCTCCGCACGGTGCAAAATGGCTCGGGCCAAAGGATGTTCACTGTTGGCTTCCAGGGCATAGGCCAAAGAAAGCAGCCTGGATTGATCCACATCCCCTGTGGGCAGTACATCCGTCACTCGAGGCTCTCCGGAAGTAATGGTTCCGGTTTTGTCCAGCGCCACGATCTCTACTTTGCCAGCCTCTTCCAAAGACTGAGCTGTTTTAAAGAGAATGCCGTTTTTCGCACCGGAGCCGCTTCCCACCATAATCGCAACAGGCGTGGCCAGACCCAGTGCACAGGGACAGCTGATTACCAGAACAGAAACGCCTCTTGCCAGAGCAAATCCAATGCTGTAGCCCAAAATAAGCCAGACCACCGTAGTAATCAAAGCAATCGAAATCACCACAGGGACAAAAATACCGGAAACCTTGTCCGCCACCTTGGCAATGGGTGCCTTCGTAGCGGCGGCATCGCTGACCATCTGAATGATCTGCGCCAGCGTGGTGTCCTCCCCCACCCGAGTGGCCTTGCATCGCAGAAGGCCGGACTGATTGATAGTAGCAGCAGATACGGGGTCTCCCGCTTCTTTGTCCACAGGGAGGCTTTCACCCGTCAGGGCAGATTCGTTCACTGCACTGTGTCCGTCTACCACCACACCGTCTACAGGGATGCTTTCGCCGGGACGCACTAGGAACAGATCCTCTTTTTGTACCTGCTCCACCGGGATCTCCTGCTCCTGACCGTTTCTCAGCACACGAGCCGTTTTAGGCGCAAGATTCATGAGGCCCTTGATGGCATCCGTTGTTTTTCCTTTGGATTTGGCCTCCAGCATTTTTCCCACGGTAATGAGCACCAGAATCATGGCTGCGGACTCAAAATACAACTCATGCAGATAGTGGGCGGCCATCTCCCCTTCCGCTCCAAGCATCAGGAACAGAACCACTGTACTGTAGAGGAAGGAAGCCGAAGAGCCCAGCGCCACCAAAGTATCCATATTCGGCGCACCATGGAGCAGGCCCTGAACACCACTGATAAAAAATTTCTGATTGATCACCATGATCACGATGGACAGCAGGCACTGAAGCAATGCCAGAGACGCAGGGCTTTGTGCTAAAAACTCAGGCACAGGCCAGCCCCACATGATGTGCCCCATGGAAATGTACATGAGTACAATCAAAAATCCAAGTGACACCCACAGTCTCCGTTTGAGGGCCGGGGTCTGCCGATCTTTCAGGGCATCCTCCTGATCGGTACGATTCTGCCCCTGGCTTCCTTTCAGTGAAGCCCCATATCCTGCAGCCTCTACTGCCGCGATGATTTCTTCCGGCTTTGCGGTTCCTTCAATTCCCATGGAGTTGGTCAAGAGGTTTACCGAGCATCCGCTGACACCCGGAACTTTTTTGACGCTCTTTTCCACTCTGGCACTGCAGGCCGCACAGCTCATACCGGTTACAGAATATTGTTCCATATGCGCTCCTTTCCTATTTCATCAGTCTCTGTAAGGTTTCTACCAGTTCATCCACCACCTGGTCGTCTCCGTTTCGGATGTCACGGGCCACACAGCTGCGAATATGACTGGCTAAAAGTTCTCGGTTGAATGCATTCATAGCCGCCGTTACCGCTGCGGATTGAATGAGAATGTCATTGCAATAGGCTCCGTTTTCCACCATGGACCGGATCCCTCGGATCTGCCCCTCAATGCGACTGAGCCGATGCATCAGCTTTTTCACCTGTTCTTCGGGACGCTGGGTGGTTTTTTTGTTACAGCAGCAAGTTTTTTCTTCCATTCAGATTCACCTCCGTATACCCCCCTGGGGTATGTTTTCAGTATATACCTGCCTTTTCTTTTTGTCAAGCCCTTTTGCAGTACGCTTTCAATATTTTTTATTTTTCCGGAAAAGTTTGGAAAACAAATGGATTATCCGATTCTAAAGTATTTTTATGATTGAACCGTATCCTCCTGCTTTTTAAGGATTCCGCCGGTTTTCTGATTTATGTAGGGATCGCAACAGCGAATGCAAAAATACTTTGCAATGTGCAACGGAATAAAGACTCTCCTGCTTCCTGCGGTGCACTGTGGTTTGCCTGTCCATGTGATCGGTGCCATATTGCAGAAAAAATTTTTCAGCCCTCTTGACAGAGAAGATTATATTGTGTATACTGAATACATGAACAGTTGTTCATATGAAGATATGAAAACTCATACAGGAGTGATGGAATGGAGAATTTCTTAAAAAACGAAGACAATCTGATTGACATGGCGGAGCTGTTCAAGGTATTTGGAGACTCCACCAGAATCAAGATCCTGTGCTGCCTCTTTCAGGGAGAACAGTATGTCCAGGAGCTGGCCGATCAGGTTGGCGCAAGCCAGTCTGCTATTTCCCATCAGCTCCGCATTTTGAAGCAGGCCAAGCTGGTAAAAAGTCGCCGCCAGGGAAAGCTGGTGGGCTACAGCTTAGCCGATGACCATGTAAAAACCATCCTTGGGATGGCAAAAGATCATTTGGAGGAATAAACTATGAGAAAATCTTACGCACTGGAAGAACTGGATTGCGCCAACTGCGCAGCAAAAATGGAAGCCGCTATTTCCAAACTCCCCCAGGTGGAAAAGGCCACCGTTAGTTTTATGACCTCTCGTCTGTCTCTGGTAGTCCCGGAGGGTACCGACATGGAGCAGCTGCTGAACGAATGCCAGAAGATCATCTCCAAGATCCACTCTGACTGCAAACTGATTGTAAAATGACAAAAAGACAAAAACGACTTTTAACTCGGATTCTCCTGGGCTTCGGCTGTTTTGTTGTGGGCGTTGTGCTGGAGCATCTGGTACCCGGTTCTCTGGGACTGTGGCTCTCCCGGGGCCTGCTCTTCGGTGCCTGGCTTCTTTGCGGTCTGGAAATTGCCAAGAAAGCCTTTGGCAGCATCGGTCACGGTCAGATCTTTGACGAAAACTTTCTCATGTCCGTGGCAACCATTGGTGCTTTTCTCCTGGGCGACTTTACA
>JARIBV010000027.1 GCA_029257335.1 Faecousia sp. | reverse complement strand
CCGACAACGGTCACCGCCTGTGTTCCACAGACAAGGCGAAGTACCGCATATCCATTTTCATGGTTCTGATATATCACTGCCGCTACCGTTCCCTGTAGCAGTTCCAGCTCCTCCAATTTCCTCCGCCTCCGCTCTTAAGTAAGATTCTATTTGCTCCGCAGGGCAAAAAATCACGCCATCCCGATTGGTAAGAAGGCGGGCCAGCTTTAACTCCTGCCCTTTCAGGCCCCCGTTCCCCACAATGATCGGCATGGACATCGCCCCAATTTCTCGAAGCCAGATACAGCTTCGCAAAAAACCTTCCAGTCTTCCGGTCTGCCCCTCTTTACAAAGGAACACAATGGCACCGCCCCGATCCTTTCCAAGGATCAGCCAGCTTGCCAGCATCCAAAGCAGCAACAGGACACCGCAGGCCTGCAAAAACACGGATACTGCTTCCCACATAACCGCCACCTCCTGCCTCATCCTATGCAGGAAGCCATAATCCCGTCACAAGGGAAAAGCGGCGAACGCCAGGCCCGCCGCAATCGTCAACTTATATTTTAATGCATGTGCTCCATATTTGTCAAGATTCTCTCCCGAAATTCCAAAATTCCAGGCAAAGCCACAGAAAACGCCGTGGGATACCAAGCCGTATACCGGTCCGGATTCCGTCTCAAATCCTCCATGGCCCACTGTGGATCCACCCAGTCTGTTTCCATAACTTCCTCCGGATCAACCGTCACATGGGACTGTGTAACACCCACAAAGACATGGTCCAATTCATATTCCCGAAGGCCGTTTTCAAAGTGCCGGTAATACAAAAATGTTCCCATTTCCATCAGGTGGTCTGCCTGCACCCCTAATTCCTCTTTGGTGCGGATAGAAACAAATTCCTCCGTTGTAAGGTTGGGAACCGGGTGGCTGCAACAGGAGTTTGTCCAAAGGCCGGGAGAATGGTATTTATTAAGGGCCCGCCGCTGCAGCAGCAGCTTGCCCTCCTGATTCAGAAGGAACAGCGAGAACGCCCTGTGCAGAAGGCCCTTTTCATGGACTTCCTGCTTTTCTCCCAATCCCAGGGGTCGGTCCAATGCATCCACTAAAATGAGTTGTCTTTCGTTCATGGAAAACCGCCTCTCTTTTTATAGATATCATACCACACTTGGATGACAGAGGCAACACCGGAAAACCGTCTGTGCAAATTGTAAACTTTTTGTTAAACGCCTATCTCATACGCCCTCGCTATTGTATAATCCAAAGGAATCAAAAAATCCGCTGACCAGGCCTCTGGTCTCCCCCACCTGCTCCAGGGGGACGGAAGAAGTCGCTATATAGTAATAGATGCCGTCATCGATAATTGCCGCCCGGCAGGTCCGAAATCCGTCCTCATCCGCACTGGTCCAGGTCAGGTCATAGCGAGGCATATGATATTCAGAGGTGGGAATAACTTCCAGGTTTTCTCTGGAAAATCCCGTCATCTCCAGAAGCAATGCATCCAAGCTCCGTGCCTGTCGTATTTCCGTAGTCAGCTCATAACCAGACTCTTCTTGTGCGTACACTTTGGTATACTGAGAGGAAAACGCCTCAACCAAGGCAGCCTCCTGCGGAATAGATGCCCGGATATCAAAGGTGGGTGTATGCACCGATGCACATAGGGCTTCATCGTCTGCCACCGTTTCCCAAACCTCTTGCGCTGGAGTGCATCCCCACAGCGAAACCATGCACAATATAACAAGTCCAAAATACCACTTTTTCATCCTTCAACCTCCAAACTTAGAATCGAGAGGAAACCAACATGTACGATCTGATTGGGACCATTCTGCCTGTTTACCTGATACTAATGAATGCGGGAGGTCTTGCGATTATGCTCATCGATAAAAAGAAGGCCTGTCGCGGCGCATGGCGCATCCCGGAAGCCCGTCTGATGCTGACCGCCGCTCTGGGCGGCAGTCTCGGAATTTGGCTGGGTATGTACCTCTTCCGGCACAAAACCCGCCATATAAAGTTTATACTGGGGATTCCCGCCATTGTAATGCTTCAGTTGGCTCTGGCGATTTTCTTCCTGCTATCATGAACGCATGGATCGTGTATCCCTTAAAAAACACAAAAACGAATGGAAAACAAGCAAGCCACCAGGGGCTCCTCCAAAATGATACCGGTTTCAATAATCAGTATCATAAAGAGGAGCCCCTGGTGGCTTATGAAAACGATACCGTAAATCCTATCTCAGCGGGGATCCATCCCCTGTCCTCCGGAGCCATGGGGAAAAAATGGATTTCACGATCCTTCGGTATGGTATCGATGTACTATATTTCCTGTTTTCATTGGCACACAACGATGATAGGCTAGATATGGTGCACGATGGCTGAAGTCTATAGAGCCATCTGACAACTCATCTTCATGCAGCTCCCATCTTCCGCATACAGGGCAGGGATCGAATGCAAAATCATCAATTTCTTCTTATTATCCATAAGTTATAGGTCCTTTTTTTCCAGGATTTCTTTCAGCAGTTCTATGGAGCTTTCTTCGGCGGGGTCATTGGTACCCAGTTCGCCACGGAAGGCACGGGCGAGGATGGATTTTTTGATGAGGTCAATTTGCTCCAACACAGCTTCGGCGGCTTCCTTGGCCTGTTGCTCTTTGGTCAGGAGGTCGTCGAGAATGCGGATGATTTCGAGTTGTTCATCTTATGTAGGAAGATTTATTT
>JARIBV010000100.1 GCA_029257335.1 Faecousia sp. | reverse complement strand
TCGTCCCGAAGCGTGTGGCTTGGGACGACCCCGGTGCTTTACCCGTCGAAGGCAGGGTTTGTGGCGTAAATATTTTTTTGATTCAGCTTTTCACGCATCAGCTGGATTGCTTCTCCAAAGCGTTGGAAGTGAACGATTTCCCGTTCCCGCAGGAAGCGAATGACATCGTTTACATCCGGATCATCGCTGAGTCTCAGAATATTGTCATAGGTGGTGCGGGCTTTTTGCTCTGCCGCAAGATCTTCGGTCAGATCCGTAATGGGGTCGCCTTTCACGGCCATGGAAGCGGCGTTCCAGGGGAAGCCTGCTGCTGCGGCGGGATAGACGCCTATGGTATGATCCACAAAGTAGGGAGCAAAGGAGCTGTTTTCGATGTCGCTCTCCTTGAGATTTCGGGTCAGCTGGTGTACAATGGCACCGATCATTTCCAAATGGCCCAATTCTTCCGTGCCGATGTCAGTCAAAAGGCCCTTTTGCTCTTCAAACGGCATGGCATAGCGCTGGGAGAGATAGCGCAGGGAGGCGCCCAATTCCCCATCCGGCCCTCCGTACTGTGAGATGATGAGGGAAGCCAGGTGGGGATTCGGATTTTTGATCTTCACGGGATACTGTAGTTTTTTCGTATATAAAAACATGTCAAATCCTCCTTACCCTTCGTTACCCCTGTATTCCCAGGGCCAGGGGTCGTTCAGCCAGCGATAATTCCCGGTGGTCTCTACCTGATTGTGGGTCAGAGGACCGTAGGTTTCGTGATAGGTTTTCATGCCTTTTTCGTATAACTCCTGATAGGCTCGGTACAATTCCAGGGCTTCTTTGTCGTTTCTGTGGGTATCCAGGTACAGAGACAGCTCGTCAATGGCGAAGCTCAATGCCTGAAGCTCCGCCAAAGGGGTGTTGGT
Organism: Faecousia sp.; assembly: GCA_029257335.1. Lineage (GTDB taxonomy): Bacteria > Bacillota > Clostridia > Oscillospirales > Oscillospiraceae > Faecousia. Next base: position 2,362 of record JARIBV010000100.1, on the reverse strand, counting down.
CAGCTCCATTTCGTTGGATTTTCCCAGAAACGGAAGATCCAGACCGGGAAACAGAGTGCCTCTGATGAGTCCTCGCCGTGCTTCATATTTGGGCGGGGACTCCTGCTGAAACGGAACATAGGGGTTGGCAAGGGGCGCGCAGCAGGGAAGTTTTCCCTCACATGGCTGTATGGGTGCAGGGGATGGACGCTGCATGGGTTCATTCAATGTGATCTCCTCCTCATAGCAAATGAAACTGGTTTGCCTCCCAGTCCGACACATTCTATGCCGGAAGCGGGGATACAGTGCCATAGTTTTTTGCTTCCCGTAGATTTTCCTGCGAAAAGACAGTTGTATTTTTTTTGAAATGTGGTACAATAAACCACACTGAGGTATACTGCCTGTGCGGTATGCTGTGTTCTTGATTTCTAAGGAGGTTGTTCCTATGGCCGAAAATAAACAGTACATTACCCAGAACCAGGAAAATGGCACTGTGCAAATTTCCGAAGATGTTCTCGTTTCTATCGTTACGGTGGCAGTGAATGAAACCGAAGGCGTTGCAGGTTTCTGCACCAAAATCGGTGCCGAGCTCACCGAACTCATCACCAAGATGAACCGCAGCAAGGGCGTGAAGATCACCATTACGGAAGACGAGAAGCTCTTCATCGAGTGCAATATTTCCGTGCGCTATGGTGTCGCAGTTCTGAATGTTGCAAAGGCTGTGCAGGATAATGTCTGCGCCGCGGTGGAGTCCATGACCGGATTGGATGTCAGCGAAGTGAATGTAAATATCTGCGGCATCAGCATGGAGCAGAAGTAAGAAAATTCCAGGGCCGCTCTCTGGATTCGGAGAGCGGCTTTATCCTATATAGAAGAGTAGAGTGAGGAGACCGAATATGACCAGGTCAAACGCCAGAGAATTGGCAGTGCATTTGATTTACAGCAGAGCATTCACCGGGGAGGAGCCTCTGTCCACCCTGGAGACCCGTCTGGATAAGGAGTACTATGCAGCCCTTTCCAACGAAAATGAAATTTATGCCGAGCGTCCCAGCCGGAAGCAGCTGGCCTATATCGATCAGGTGGTGGTGGGCACTGCCAACCGTTCCCAGGAGCTGGACGATACCATTGCAAAGCATTCCATCGGCTGGGATCTGAAGAGAATATCCAGACTGACCCATGCGATTTTGCAGCTTGCTCTGTTTGAATGTCAGTATGTGGAGGATGTCCCCGTAGGGGTTGCCGTCAATGAAGCCGTTAGTCTGGCAAAAAAATATGACGGCGATGATGCGGGCACCTTTGTCAATGGCATTCTTCGTGCCTTTCTCCGAGATCAGGAAGCTCAGAAGCAGGCTCCTGCCCGGGAAGAAACAGTTCAGGAACAGGAGACAGCAGCACAATGAGTGTTCTGGGACTGGATACCAGTAACTATACGACTTCTATCGCATGGTTTAACGGAACAGAGGGGGAAAATCAGTCCCAGCTGCTTCCGGTTAAGCCCGGAGAGCTTGGATTGCGCCAGTCAGATGCCCTGTTTGCCCATGTGAAATGCCTGCCGGACCTTGCCGACAGGCTGTTTTCCCATGTGAAGACAGAAGATATCAAGGTGATCGGCGTCAGCACAAGACCGAGAGCGGTAGAAGGCTCTTATATGCCCTGCTTTTTGGCGGGGGTTTCCCAGGCTGAGACCATGGCATCTCTGCTTCATGTGCCTGTGGTCCAGGTATCCCATCAGCAGGGGCATTTGGCGGCGGCCCTTTGGTCTGCGGACCGTATGGACATTATGAATGCTCCCTTTCTGGCATGGCATCTGTCCGGCGGCACCACCGAGCTGCTCTATGTAAAGCCCGACGGCTGGAACATGCGATGCACCAGAATCGGCGGTACAACGGATATTTCCGCAGGCCAGCTGATTGACAGAACCGGCCAGATGCTTCAATTACAGTTTCCGGCGGGAAAGGAACTGGACCGGCTCAGTAAAGAAGCCAGAGATGACTCATTTTTCAAAGTGAAGTGCAAAGGGTTCCAGTTTTCCCTGTCAGGAGTACAGAATAAGGTGCAGGAGTACTACGCCAATACGGGGTCTTCCGTGGAGACTGCGGGCTATGCACTGCGATGTGTTTGCAGAGCGGTGAGAGAAGCGACCGATCAGGCAAAGGCTGCATATCCGGACCTTCCTGTGGTATTTTCCGGCGGCGTGGCCTCCAATTCCATGCTGAGAGAGATCCTCAATGAAGCCGTATTTTGCCCGCCCCAGTTTGCAACGGACAATGCCATGGGCGTGGCGGTGCTGACACATAGGGCGCTGGGAGGCGTGTGATGGAGCAGAAAATCTATTCTGTTACCCAAGTGAATACCTATATCCAGTCTCTCATGGACGGCGATC
>JARIBV010000002.1 GCA_029257335.1 Faecousia sp. | reverse complement strand
GTCCTTAGAGGAGGAAGACGATGAGTAAACTAGAACTTCTTGCGCCTGCGGGAGATATGGAGCGGCTTCATATGGCGGTCCTCTATGGCGCAGATGCCGTATATTTGGCAGGTACCAGCTTTGGTATGCGCTCCTTTGCGGGAAATTTTTCCCCGGAGGAGCTGCCCAAGGCGGTGGAATTTGCCCATTCACACGGGGTAAAGGTCCATGCCACGGTAAACACTATGCCCCGCGGTGACGAAGTGCCGCAGCTTCCGGCCCATTTAGAAATGCTGGATAGCGCCGGCGTAGATGCCCTGATTTTGGCGGACCTGGGTGCATTCTCCCTGGCAGAAAAATATGCCCCCCATTGTCAGCGCCATGTTTCCACCCAGCAGTCCATTGCAAATAGCGTCTGTGCCAAGGCCTGGTATGATTTGGGAGCCAGTCGAGTGGTGTTAGCCAGAGAACTCAGCTTGGAAGAAATCCGCCGTATTCGGCAGGAAACACCAAAGGAACTGGAAATTGAGACCTTTGGTCATGGGGCAATGTGTGTTTCCTACTCCGGCAGATGTCTGCTTTCCAATTACATGACAGGTCGGGACTCGAACCGTGGTGCCTGTGCCCAGCCTTGCCGGTATCAGTATGCGCTGATGGAAGAAAAGCGCCCCGGTGAATATTTCCCTGTGTTTGAGGATGAACATGGAACTTACATTCTGAATTCTCGGGATATGTGCATGATCGATCACATTGACGATCTTTTGGATGCTGGCGTAGACTGTATCAAGTTGGAGGGGCGTGCAAAATCTGCTTACTATGCAGCCATTGTTACAGGTGCATATCGCCATGTCATCGATGCGGTGGTGGCCGGACTGCCTGTAGATCCTGTATGGCGGGATGAGGTCGAGCATGTGTCTCACCGAATCTACTCATCGGGATTTTACTACGGCTTCCCAGGACAGTACACAGAGAATTCTCGTTACATTCGCAAGTGGCAGGTTTGCGCCATTGTGTTGGAGTGCGATTCCAACGGACTTGCCACCCTGAGCCTTCGTAATAAGTTTACGGCAGGAGATGAACTGGAATTGGTAGGCCCGGATACCAGACCCTTTGGATTCCAGGCCCCAATGATGAAGACAGAAGAAGGGGAGGACCTCAAAGAACCCAGAACCCCGCAGATGATCTTCAAAATGCAGCTCCCTCAGGCAGTCCCGCCAATGTCTATTGTAAGAAAAGCGGTTGCGCTGTCTGCTAAGTAGCAGCGTTTCATTGATTTTGCGATAAAGCATAAAATGACTCCCCATAGGCTTCCTTAAATGGTTGAGGAAGTCTGTGGGGAGTACTGTTATTTAAATTCAATTCATTGTACAGAATTATTATTTTCTTTGCATCAGGTTTTGATTTGCCGCAATGCGGGACCAGATATATTCGGCAGACAAGAGGAGAATCAGCTGTCCGGCAATACAAAGCAGGAAGGATAGGGGATACAGGGTGATCTGCTCCGAGAGGATCTTGCTGCTGATTGTACGAAACAGGATGGCGCCAAGGCCGCCGCCAAGTAAAACGGAAAGCACAATCAACCCCCCGGTGGTTTGGAAGACCTGTCTGCACACTTGCTGAGGCTTTACCCCAAGCAGGCGCATCGAGCGAAGGGTGGGAGCCATTCGTTTGAATACAAAGAACAGATAGAGAGCCGAGGCCAGAAGAAACGCACCTGCGCTGCTGAGCAGCAGCCGCAGAGCATTGTCTTCTGCTGCACGCAAGGAAGTGGCGGCGGCACCGTAGCCCTGGTTAAAATATTCAAACATTCCGCCAAATCCAAGTTCAGCAAGAGCTGCTTCAAATTCTTCCTCTCGTCCGTTTTCCAGAATGACGGAATATAATAAATGCTTATCCAGTCTTTCAAATCGGCTGCTGTCCGGGACAGAGGCCTTTGGGACGATAATGGTATTAGCGTCAAAATAATGATAACCAGGCTGAAATTCGGGACCGGTATAAATTCCCACAATGGTATAGTCTTTGTTAATCTCCAGCTGGTCTTCCTTTCTCAAAGGGGCCTGTAAAATAACGCGCTCTGAGTATAGACTGAAGCCACGGGTAATGAACTCCTCTTTGCTGCTGAGAGGAGAATTGAAAAGTTCCAGATTCAAGGAATCCCCAACACTGAGGTTGTTCTGCTTGGCATATGCAGCACTGACCAGGCAAACATCAGCGCCGGTTTCATATTCTTCCTTTGAAATTTTTCTTCCTTCCAAAATGGTTGTATTTCCATTATTAAACGAAAGGGTACTGTCAATGTTATCCGTAAGCAAAAGGCGGGCAGTGGAATAGCTGGCTTCGCAGAAAGGGATTATGGTATCCCTCCAGACAGTACCTTCCTCGCTTTGTAGAAACTCTTCCCAGGAGCCCTGATAGGTCGCATAGAAGGGGACTGAATCCGGATTCAGGAGCTCATAAGACTCACCATCAACAAGCTTGGTTTCGGTTGAAAACATATAATTGAAATTGTTCATTCCAAATTCCATGAATGTATTGTGCAAGGTCAGGTTGCTGGTCAGGTCCGGATCGATTTTAGCAGTGGGCTCCTGATCTATGATATCAATCCGTGTTCCGAATTCTCCGCAATATCCGAACAGTAGATAAGTCTGTCCCACTTGAAAAGGAATCTGTCGATCAGAAGTGTATGGAGCGTTTACCCTGACAATCTCAATGGGATATTTTTTGTACGCATCTGAGCGGCAAATGGTGTCTAAAACGGTAAGTTTTGCTTCGTAAGCGCAAGTGATGTATTCCTCATAGCCACAGATATCATTATTTTCATCAAAGACTGCCTCAGACATAGGGGCGGGAAATTCTAGTTTGGGATCCAGGCTGTCGCATCGGGCGGCCAGCACGGTAAATTGGGTCGAACTCATATCAAAAGCACTATAATATTCCGGAATATTGAATTCCAGAGCAGACAAACGCTGAGTACCTTTTACATAAGCACTTAACAGACATCTGCAATCCTCAGCTAGATAACCGGGTAAAGAATACTCAGAATGCTGAGACAAAGGGACGCTTTTTTGATGTTCCTCAGAATAGAGCATGGACCAATTAAAGTCTTTGATGGGAATCGCTACAGTCGTATACTGTTCTTCCATAGAAGCAATCTGCTGCTGCACGCCAAACCAGGAGCTGAATCCAAGGCAGCCAAAAGCGACCGCAGAGATTAGGAGCACACTCAGCAGAAGGGTGATGATACGATCTCGTTTAAACTTGGCTGCAATGATGTTCATAGTCTTTCCTCCCGTTTTAAGGATTCCCTGCAACGAAAGTTGCAGGGAATCGCAGCATATTATGGAACGGAACATTCAGCAAAGGCTAGCAAGGAAGATAGTGACATGGTCCGGAATGGGGACCACCTGGACAGGGGGGATTGGATGTGGATAAGTAATGGTGACAATACTTGCATCGATAGTTTACGGTTTGTGTGGTACCATTGCAGGTTGCATAATATGCAGATTTCTCGTGTGATGTTACTTTTGCCCAATAGTAAGAGCGCATAATCTGGCTTTGTCCACAGGTTTTACAGGTATATTTCTCTTGGACATATCGGCTACAACCTTCCTCGGATACATATCGACCAGCACCAAGCACAAAGATAAACTCTGGTGTTTCCGACCAGGAGTGAACATGCTGAGGTTCACACTCTTGGCCTTCAGTTTTCACAGCTGCAAAGACTGTAACATTCAATGAAAGCAACAGTGTTGCAGCAAGAAGCAGACAGAACAAC
>JARIBV010000046.1 GCA_029257335.1 Faecousia sp. | reverse complement strand
TCGTTGGTTCGATTCCGACCGGAGGCACCAGAGATGCGGGTGTAGCTCATCCGGTAGAGCGCCACCTTGCCAAGGTGGAGGTAGCGAGTTCGAGCCTCGTCACCCGCTCCAAACAAATTAGGAACGCGAGAGCGTTCCTGATTTTATATGGTACCGTGGCCAAGTGGTAAGGCAAAGGTCTGCAAAACCTTCATTCCCCAGTTCAAATCTGGGCGGTACCTCCAGAAACAAACTCCCTTGTGGATCTCCACAGGGGAGTTTCTCTATTGAACCCTGCACTGCAATGAAGTTGCGCTGTGCAATTTTTTGGTACCACTATGGCGCCATCAGCCACGCCCTGAACCAGTGTCTGCACCTCATGTGCAGTACAGGGAAGACAAACCGGAGACCCTGTTCGACCGCCCGAATTAAAAAATAACAAATTTTAAAAAGTTCTTGACAAAATAAAGCAGTTGTGATAATATATCGAGGTCGCTTGAGACATGCTGCTATAGCTCAGTCGGTAGAGCGCATCCTTGGTAAGGATGAGGTCGCCAGTTCGAATCTGGCTAGCAGCTCCATGAAGAGCCTGATGCACTTGCGTCGGGCTCTTTTCTTTATATCTTCCCAGACTGTGCGCAGGAGGTAATTACATGCACGAAATCAAACACGCACTGCTTCACTCTTTGGAACACACGGTAGAACTGCTTCCTATTTTGTTCCTGGCATACCTGCTGATGGAATATCTGGAGCATCATGCCGGAGGAAAGCTGAACCGGTGCCTTCAGCGCAACCGCAATGCCGGACCCTTGTTCGGTTCTCTGTTGGGACTTCTTCCGCAGTGCGGATTCTCCGGCGCCGCTGCCAGCTTTTTTGCAGGCGGAGCCATTTCTGTCGGTACGTTGCTGGCTGTGTTTCTCTCCACCTCGGATGAAATGCTGCCGATTATGATTTCCAACAAGATCTCCGGCAACACCATCCTGCTGGTCTTGGGCCTGAAGCTTCTGACCGGTCTGGTGGTAGGCTTTTTGGTGGACTTTGTTGTAAGGAAACGCCATATGGGCCGGGAGCGGGAGATCCATGATTTCTGCGCCCAGGAGCATTGCTCCTGCGAGGGCGGGATCTTCCGGTCTGCCCTGCGCCATACGGTCCAGATTGCCCTGATGATCTATGTGGTGACCGTGGCGCTGCACCTGGCCTTTGAGTTTCTGCCCCAGGAGCAGATCATGGCCGTGTGGCATGTGCCTGTGCTCAGTGAACTGATTGCGGCCCTCATTGGCCTGGTTCCCAACTGCGCCGCTTCCGTTATGATTACCAATCTGTATGTAGAGGGCGTTATGGGCATCGGTCCCATGATGGCGGGGCTGCTGGTGAACGCAGGTGTCGGTCTGCTGGTCCTGATTCGGGTCAATAAGGACAAATGGGAAAATGCTGCCATTGTCAGCCTGCTTCTTAGCACCGGTGTCCTTTTCGGTATTTTGTACGGGGCTATTTTCGGATAACCTGTTAAAATGCGGATGATTCGGAATCCTTTGCGGCTTTTTTGGAATTAGTTGCATTTTTATGACGATTCTGGTATAATACAGCGGTGATCCTTGGATACAGGAACGCAGAATCTTCATTTTGCGTAGAATATATTGTTCATTTGGACCTGGTGAGAGTATTTCTTGCCTGCAAACCTGGAGGTTTTTTATGGAAAAAGCGGTTTATGCCTTCCAAATTGAAGGAAGCCCTGTTACTTGTGAAGTCTTCGGCCATGGACACATCAACCACACCTTGCGCGTCAAAACGGATACCGGCGCAGTGTACATCCTGCAAAAGATCAATCAATATGTATTCAAGGATCCTGTCCGTCTGATGGAAAATGTGGGCTCTGTAACGGCTTACCTCCGTGAGCGGGTCAGCGACCCCAGATCCAGCCTGCACTTTATGCCTACTAAGGACGGGAAATTCTATTACCTGGACGAAAACGGGGAGTACTGGAGAATGTACGACTTCGTTCGCGGCTTCTGCCTGGACGCACCGGAATCGGACGAGGACTTCTATCAGAGCGCGCTGGCCTTTGGGCGTTTTCAGGAACTGCTGGCAGACTATCCTGCCGACACCCTCCATGAGATCATCCCCGAATTCCATAATACCATTCACCGCTATCAGCTCTTCCGTGAGACGCTGGCGGCCGACCCTGCTCACCGTGCGGCCGGTGTGCAGAAGGAAATTGAGTTTGTCCTGAGCAGGGAACAGGAGGGCGGCACATTGCAGCGGATGAGAGAATCCGGCGAGCTGCCCCTGCGGGTGACCCACAATGATACCAAGCTGAATAATGTGCTTTTGGACAAAGATACCAGAAAATCTTTGTGCGTTCTGGACCTGGATACGGTCATGCCGGGCCTGTCTTTGTATGACTTCGGTGATTCCATCCGCTTCGGCGCCGCAACCGCAGGCGAGGACGAAAAGGACCTGAGCAAGATGGGGCTGGATCTGCATCTGTTCCGGATCTACACCAAGGGCTATATGGAGGCCTGTCCCTGCCTGACCCAGAGAGAGATCGAAATGATGCCCATGGGCGCAAAGATCCTGACCCTGGAGCTGGCGGTCCGTTTCCTGACGGACTATTTGGATGGAGACCGTTACTTTAAGACCAGCTATCCGGAGCACAACCTGGACCGTGCCAGAACGCAGATGAAGCTGGTGGCGGACATGGAAAACAAGTGGACTGATATGAACCGGATCGTGTCGGAAGTTTCGCAGCAGACCCGGTAATTACGGTTATAAATTTTGGGAGGTACCTAATATGCAATACTTAGGAATTCACTATTCTGTCAATCATCTGCCGGAGCTGGACCCCGAGTTCATTCCCTTCGGCGTCTGGATGAAGGCTTATCAGAAGGATGCTGTCAAGCCCATCGCCATTGCGGTGGAGCGGGACCAGGGCTTTATTTCCGTCCATCATGCCAAGATCTACGGCACGGCTGAGATGGCAGAGGCCGATTACCGCTTTGTGGAGCGGTATGTGAAGTTCCTTCTGTGGTCTGTGGGCGGCTTCCGTGTATTTATCTGTGGCTGCAGCGACCTGGCTAAGCGTGTGAAGGAAGCTTACAGCCTGGAAGGTGCGCGCAAGTTTGACGCTCAGTTCATGGCGGATGTGTACGAGACTCCCGTTGAAGTGGTGGACCTGCCTCTGGAGCAGTGCCCCAAGTCCAATGAGGCTGCAAAGCCCATGGGCGGCCATCTGAAGGGCTGCCGCATCGGCTTCGACGCAGGCGGATCCGACCGGAAGGTTTCCGCCGTGATTGACGGCGTGCCTGTTTACTCCGAGGAGGTTGTCTGGCATCCGAAGACCACCGAGGATCCCCAGTATCATTTTGACGGCATTGTGGATGCCTTCAAGACCGCTGCCTCCAAAATGCCCCGGGTGGACGCCATCGGCGTTTCTTCTGCCGGTATCTTCATCGGCAATGCTGCCATGGCATCTTCTCTGTTCATCAAGGTGCCCCGTGAAAAGAAGTATCTGGTTAAGGACATCTACGACCGTGCTGCCAAGGAGATCGGTGATGTGCCCATCGTGGTTGCCAACGACGGCGACGTGACGGCACTGGCCGGCGCTATGGGCCTGGAGTGCGGTTCCGTTATGGGTGTGGCTATGGGTACCTCTGAGGCAGTGGGCTATGTGGACGCTGACGGCAATGTTCTGGGCTGGCTCAACGAGCTGGCATTTGCTCCCGTGGACCTGAACGAGTCTGCCATGGAGGACGAGTGGTCCACAGACCGTGGCGTTGGCTGCAAGTACTTTTCCCAGGATGCCGTCATTAAGCTGGCTCCCCGGGCCGGGATCGAGCTGGACCCCAGCCTCACCCCTGCCGAGAAGCTGAAGGTGGTGCAGGCCCTTATGGAAAAGGACGACCCCCGTGCCATTTCCGTGTATAACTCCATCGGTGCCTATCTGGCCTATGCGGTGGAGCTGTACAGCCAGTTCTATGACATCCACCATCTCATTGCTCTGGGCCGTGTCATGTCCGGCAAGGGCGGTGAACTGATTCTGGAGCGTGCGCAGTCCATCCTCCGGGAGGAGTACCCTGAGCTCTACGCCAAGGTTCAGGTCATGCTGCCTGATGAAAAGACTCGCCGTGTGGGCCAGTCTGTGGCGGCTGCAAGTCTGCCCGAGGCTTAAAAAGCAAGGTAAGGCACGCCACCTGTGTTGTGGCGTGCCTTTTGAGCAAACATAAGGAGAAATGATTATGTTTTTTAAGAATGCAAATATTTACACCCAGGAGTTTGCCTTTCAAATGGGTGCGTTTTCTGTAGAAAACGGAAAATTCAAGGAAGTTCTGGCCAAAGAGGTCCCTGCGGATGCCATCGATCTGGAGGGGGCCTATGTCATTCCGGGCCTCGTGGATGTGCACAACCACGGCAACTCCAACCAGGATCTTTCTGACGGCAGCTATGAGGGCCTCAAGACCATGGCCGCCTATCTGGCCGGCGTCGGCGTCACCTCCTTTGCGCCTGCAACCATGACCCTTCCCTATGAGGTCCTGGCCAAGGCATTTGCCAACGGCAAAATGCTCCACGATGCGGCTCCCGCAGGCCATTCCCGGCTTATGGGCATTCAGATGGAAGGTCCCTTCTTCTCCATGAAGAAAAAGGGTGCACAGAACGGCGCATACCTGAAAAATCCTGACTTTGAGGCATTCAAGAAGTTGCAGGAGGACTGCGGCGGTATGGTTCGCATCGTGGATGTGGCACCTGAGCTGCCCGGTTCCGTGGAATTCATTCAGAAGGCGAAGGAGCTGTGCACCGTGTCCGTTGCACACACCGATGCCAACTATGAAGAGGCCAAGGCTGCCTTTGACGCAGGTGCTACCCATGTGACCCACCTGTTCAACGCCATGCCTCCCATCAACCACCGTGCCCCCGGTGTCATTCCCGCCGCTGCCGAGAATCCCAATGTGCGCGCGGAGATCATCTGCGATGGGCTTCACATTCATCCCGCTGCCATTCGTCTGGCATTCCGGGCGTTCGGTGCAGAGCGGATGATTCTGATTTCTGATGCACTGCGCTGCTGTGGCATGCCTGATGGCGAGTATGAGCTGGGCGGCCAGCAGGTCTTCCTGGCCGGCGGCGTGGCCCGCTTGGCAGACGGCACCATTGCAGGCTCTGCAACCAATCTGTTTGAGTGTATGCGCAATGCCATCTCCTTCGGCATTGCTCCTGAGGACGCCATTCGTGCCGCTTCCTGGAACCCTGCCTGCGCCATTGGCGCCCAGGAAGAGATCGGCTCCATTGCCCCGGGCAAGATGGCGGACTTTGTGGTCTGCAACCCGGACTTCTCCCGCAAGGCGGTATACCTGGGCGGTCAGCCGGTGTAATGGGGAAGGGCTGTATTTGCCTGCATACATCGGTCTGCTGCGCTCATTTCCACAACTGAACAGGGTGAGGCGGTTTTTTAACCGCCTCATTTTACTGTGAACCGGAGGACGATCCATGAAACATTCCTATTTTGGAGATAAGAAATTTTATACCTCAGCCCTGGCGGTGGCTGTTCCCATTCTGATCCAGAATGCAATCACCAACTTTGTTGGTATGCTGGATAATATTATGGTGGGGCAGGTGGGAAACTCTCAGATGAGCGGCGTTTCCATTGTCAACCAGCTTTTATTTGTGTTCAACCTCTGTATCTTCGGTGCCGTATCGGGCGCAGGGATTTTTACGGCGCAGTTCCATGGCTCCGGCAACCATCAGGGCATTCGGTACACCTTTCGGTTTAAGATTTTGGTGTGCCTCATCCTGACCGCCATTGGCGGCACCGTTCTGGGCATTTTTAAAACCCCTCTCATCAAGCTGTATCTGACGGGAGAGGGTGGGGCAGAACAGGCAGCGCAGTTCCTGCGCTACGGCCAGGACTATCTGGTGGTGATGCTGTTTGGCCTCCTGCCATTCGCTCTGGCCAATGCCTATTCCGGTACGCTGCGGGAAACGGGGCAGACGCTAGTGCCCATGGTGGCGGGAATCTGCGCTGTGGTGGTGAACCTGGTGCTGAACTATGTCCTGATTTTCGGTCATCTGGGCTTTGCGCCCATGGGAGTCAAAGGCGCTGCCTTGGCAACGGTGATTTCCCGATATGTGGAACTGGGGATCGTGGCCATCTGGGTCCACAGGCATACGCTGCAATGCCCCTTCATTGTGGGGGCGTACCGCTCCATGGCGGTGCCCAAAGCCCTGACCGGGCAGATCATCACGAAAGGAACCCCGCTTCTCATCAACGAGGCCCTGTGGGCTGGCGGCATGGCATTTTTGATCCGGTGCTACTCGGTTCGGGGACTGGATGTGATTTCTGCCCTCAATATTTCCAGTACGGTCTGGAATGTGTTCAATGTGGCATTTCTGGCCATGGGCAACGCCGTGGGAATCATCATGGGAAAGCATCTGGGGGCAGGGGAGCCGGAGGAAACGGTCCGGGATGTGAACCGGAAGCTGCTGGTATTTTCGGTGCTGTTCTGTCTGGTATTTGCGGTAGGCCTGGCGGCCATTTCGGAGGTGTTCCCGCGGATCTACAACAGCACGGACCGAATTCGGGATTTGGCATCCCACTTTATTCGCTGTGTGGCGATTTTTATGCCCTTTTGTGCGTTTACCAATGCGGCCTATTTTACCCTTCGGTCCGGCGGCAAGACCATTGTGACCTTTCTGTTTGACAGCTGCTTTGTATGGTGCGTCTGCGTGCCCCTGGCCTACGGCCTGAGTAAATACAGCACACTTTCCATCGTTCCACTGTATTTCATCTGTCAGGGGACGGAAGTTCTGAAGTGCTTTCTGGGGGGCTATATGATCCATAAGGGCAGCTGGATTCAGAACATTGTAAAGGACTGATTCCGTATAGATGGAAAACGGGAAGAGCGGAAAATGCGGGAGGTTCTCCTGGCATGCATATGGCATCAGACTATCAGAAACTCCTCACTACCATAACGGTGGTGAGGAGTTTTTTGGCGGTCAGGATATATGGGTGTTGCAAAAGTGATTCAGGCATGCTTTTGCGGCAATTCAACGAAATGGAAATTAGTCCCATGCATCAAGCAGTTTGTACATCGTTCCTACAAGATGGTCCTCTTCGTCGAAATTTGCCTGGATACAGCTGATGAGACCTTGCTCTCTGGGATACTTGGCTCGGTACTTCGGACCGGCATCAAGGGCTTCCTGCCGGGTATCGAATGTTTCGAGGATGGTATTATCATCCCCTTTCACCAGCTTAATGGCAAATTTGTTCATAGTTATCTACCTCTCATTCTTCATATTGTATTACGCTTCGGCACGCATCATACAAAGCGTACATGGGCACTAAAACCGGAAGCCGTCAATGCCTTCTCAGGTCGGATAGACAGAGGCGGCATACCGGCCATATAGGAGCCTGAAAACGGCTCAGGCTTATTTCACCATTGTTTGCGCCATCTACCCACCCCGGGTGGGGTGGGACCCGCTCCGGTAGGTGCGGAATTCACAGCGGCCGAATTTCAATCCACCCACCCCGGGTGGGGTGGGACGCGCACGAACAAACCGATACTGAGATAAAAAAGCTATTTCAATCCACCCACCCTGGGTGGGGTGGGACTACTGCTCGCCA
>JARIBV010000095.1 GCA_029257335.1 Faecousia sp. | reverse complement strand
CACGAGCACCATCACCATGATGAGGAGTGCGGCTGCGGCCACGAGCACCATCACCATGACGAAGGATGCAGCTGCGGCCACGACCACCATCATCATCACCATGCCGATGAGGTGTTCAGCAGCTGGGGCGTAGAGACAGCCAAGAAGTACACCAAAGAGCAGATCACCGGCATTCTGGAGGAGCTGGAGGGCGGTGAACTGGGTACCATCCTGAGAGCAAAGGGCATTGTTCCCGCTGAGGATGGCACATGGATTCACTTTGACTATGTTCCCGGGGAAATGGACCTGCGCAGCGGAGCCGCTGCGGTTACGGGCCGTCTGTGTGTCATTGGTGCCAAGCTGGACGAAAAGGCCATTGCGGCTCTGTTTGGGGCGTAAGAGATGCAGCAGATCCCTGTTTATGTGTTCACCGGATTTCTGGATTCCGGTAAGACCAAATTTATCCAGCAGACCTTAGAGGATTCCCGGTTCAATGCCGGAGAGAGAACCCTGCTTCTGGTTTTTGAAGAGGGCGAGGAGGAATATGATCTGTCCACCTATCCGTCCAAGAATGTCTATTTAGAGGTTCTGGATCAGGATGCCGTCACTACCAAAGAGCTGGAGGCTTTGCAGAAGAAGTACAAAGCCCAGCGGGTAGTGGCAGAGCTGAACGGCATGAAGATGGTGGGCGACCTGTACGCCAGATTTCCTCAGTCCTGGGCCATTGCACAGGAGGTCATGTTTGCCGATGGGTCCACCATTATGCAGTACAATGCCAATATGCGCGGTCTGGTGGTGGACAAGCTGTCCGGGTGCGAAATGGTGGTATTCAACCGCCTTCAGCCCGACGAGGACACCATGCCCCTGCACAAGCTGGCCAGAGCCTGCAACCGCCGGGTGGATATCCTCTATGAGAGAGTGGACGGCGCCTCTGCCTTTGACGATGTAGAGGACCCTCTGCCCTTTGATATCAATGCTCCCATTATTGAGGTGCAGGACGAGGACTATGGCCTGTGGTACCGGGATGTGTCTGAGGACCCCGACAAGTATCAGGGCAAGACCGTCCGTTTCAAAGGTCAGGTGGCAAGACTGCGCCGGGACCGCAACGGCATGTTCGCCCCCGGAAGATTCATTATGACCTGCTGCGTGGAGGACATTCAGTTCTGCGGCATTCCCTGCAAATATGCAGACGCCGCAAAGCTGACGGCCAAGAGCTGGGTCACAGTGACGGCCACCGTTTCCAGTGAAGCCCATGCATTGTATCAGGGGGAAGTAGGCCCCATCCTCACTGCAATCAGTGTGGAGTCTGCTGCCCCTGCGGTGGAAGAAGTCGTCACCTTCTGATAGATGAAATTTTATAGGAACATGAAGGGTCAGGCGCAAGCCTGGCCCTTTTTGTATGTACAAATAGCATAATTTTTTACGCTAAATGTTTATCAGAAAGCGAATTGATGAAAGAAATAAAAAGATTTATAATATAGTAGTATCGAAATCGATATTATCACAGCAGTTTTTGAACAAGAGGACAACTGAAACGATGTCACTTTAAAGTGTGCATGATTATGGGAAGGTGAGGTGCTGATATGAAACGACGAGTCATTTTATTTGTGCTGCTGGCAGTGCTGTTGTCAGGAAGTGTGTCAGCGGACCGTAAAAAGTTGGGAGAAGGAGATCGGTCGTTTTTCTATTATCTCTATGAAGACTTCACGCTGGAAAATGCAGAGGGCAAAAAGCTGGTTTATAAAGACACCGAATTTTCCGGGGATATGGACTACATGGTAAGCGGCAACACAACAGAAGATGGCTCTGTCTTTGTTCCGGACAGTGAGTATTTCATTTACCATGCAGATAGCGATAAAGCAAAACTACGCATGCAAGGGATCTATGCAGAAGAAGAGTCTTGGTGGTGGTTTGTGGAAGGCACCAATATCGAAACCATTCGCATGAGTGCCAGAGGAGTGGAAGTGCTTGGGGATGATATGAGCTATGACATCGCCGCCTGGGATGGAATTGGTTTTATCAATATTTGCGGAGAACAGGAGAAGCAGATGCGGTTGGCCGCTGATATAAAAAAGAAAGGGGCAACAGGAATCGGGTTTTATTCAGAAAAGGCCCCTGCACAAATGAGCATTAGAGCGAGAGGGGGAGCTGAAGAAATTTTAGCGAAGGGGACCAATGAGCGGGGTCATTGGACGCATCTGGCCAATACGGAAGGTACCTACCAGCTGAAACAATATGAAGGAGACGGAAGATTTCCGGATGTAGTCACAGGAAAACGGGAATGGCCCCTGTACGGGAAGATTTTGGTGGTGGCCCTGCCTGTAACGGCAGTTGCGGCGGCTGCGCTTGTGATTTCAAAAAAGAGGAAAAACAAGCCGGTAGAATCGGAATAAAAGAAAAGAGAGGTGCTGATATGAAGCGACGAGTCATTTTATTTGTGCTGCTGGCAGTGCTGCTGTCAGGAAGCGTGTCAGCAGACCGTAAAAAGTTGGGAGAAGAAGATCGGGTGTTTTTCTATTATCTCTATGAGGACTTCACACTGGAAAATGCGGAGGGCAAGAAGCTGGTTTATAAAGACACGGAATTTTCAGGAGATATGGACTACATGATAAGCGGCAACACAGCAGTAGACGGCTCTGTTGTTGTTCCGGACAGCGAATATTATATTTTTAAAACAGAGGAGAGTGAGGCAAAGCTAAATATGGGAGAACCCTTTGGAAAACCGGATGAGTGGTATTGTTTTGTAGAAGGTAAAAATATAAAATCTATCTGTATGAGTGGCAGAGGCGTGGAAGTGCTTGGGGATGACATGAGCTATGCGATCACCACTTGGGATGGAACTAGCTTTGTAAATGTGTTTGGACAACAGGAGATCCGGGTGCAGTTGGCCGCTGACATGAAAAAGAACGGGGCAACGGGAATGGGGGTCCATTCAGAAAAAGCTCCTGCACAAATAGTACTCAATCCGTGGAGTTCGTTTGATATCGTTACAGCGGAGGGGACCAATGAGCCGGGGCATTGGACGCATCTTGCCAACAGGGAAGGTACCTACCAGCTGAAGCAATATGAAGGAGACGGAAGATTCCCGGATGTGGTCACAGGAAAACGGGA
>JARIBV010000119.1 GCA_029257335.1 Faecousia sp. | reverse complement strand
TATAGCACACGGACAGCGCCACCAATATCACCGAGAAGAATACAAATCCGCTGACGATTTTTGGGAATATCTCTGCATAAATATCCTTAATGATCGAGTATTCATATATGGTTTCCCCATTTTGGGTGTCCAGACTGATGAGATACAGTAGGTGCTTTCCGTCTATGGTTTCCCGGTACAGCTTTGAAAGCGCTTCCTGCTTTTCAGCCTTTTCCTGAATCGCATCTGCAGTTGCATCCCCATGGATCTGTCGGACCACATCAATGCTGTGGGTGGTGGTGCCGAGGATCCATTCGTTTTCCACCCCCATTTTTTTCTTTTCTTCCAGAATGTAGTCATCGATCACACGATCTTCAAAAATCGTGCTGAAATGATAAAAGGACCAGTAATACACCACAGCCATTGAGACCGCCGTAATGCTGAATGTAAACACAATCGTCCCCAATATGATCCGTGCCCGAATTCCCAGATTCCTTTTTTTCATAGGTTATACCTGTAGCCATAGCCGTATATCGTTTCGATGGACAGCTCCGGAAGTTTCTTCCGGATATTTTTTACATAATTATCAACCACCCGATCATTGCCGAAGTAGTCGCTGCCCCAAACCGAATCCAGCAGCTGTTCTCTGGAAATTGCCTGCCCTTTGTGCCGGATGAAAAACAAAATGACATCCAGCTCCCTGCTGGTGATATCAACTCTCTTTCCGTCCTGCATCACAATGCGCTTAGACAGATCGATGGTATACGGCGCAATCTCAAGGACCTCCTTTGGCTCCGCCCTGGATGCCGGCTGCCTGTAAATTCGGTCTACCCGAAAAACCAGCTCCGCCGGAAGAAATGGTTTTGCGATGTAATCGTCGCAGCCGATCTCAAAGCCCGCCACCCGGTCAAACCGATCCCCCTTGGCCGATATGATGATCACGGAAGCATCCTGATGCGTCCTCTTGATTTCCTTCAGAAGCTCCAGACCATTTCCGTCGGGAAGCATGATGTCAATGACCCACAGAGGAATCTGCTGATTGAGATATTGCCGCGCCTCCAGCATATTTCCGCAGGAACACACCGTATAGCCGGCTTTTTCCAGATAAAGCTTCAGCATTTGATTGAGATCCGCCTCATCTTCCACAAGACAAATCGTATTCATGAACATCACAGCCCTTTCTGTCTTAGATCCTCCATACATTTTAACACAATTCTATTTATTCTGCCACAGAAACCTCATCTTTTTTACACACTCTTTGTTTACTATTACACCCGGAACAACCGTGCCATTCTGCCTCCGGGCGGCATTTTTTAAGGCACTTCACTTTATTCTCTCCGGGAGGTTTTTTATGAGCAGAGTCACTGTCATCGGCGCCGGCAACGGCGGCGTAACCGCAGCATATCACTTTTCAAAGCTGGGCCACACCGTTTGCATCTATGACGATCCCAAATTCGACACCCAGATCAATGCCATCCGCAAAGCCGGCGGCATCCAGGCACTTGCCGAAGAGCACGGCTGTCAAATGTGCTTTCCCGGCTTTTCTCCCATCCGGCTGGCAACCACCGATATTGAAGAGGCCATGAACTTTGGAGATCTCTTTGTTATGGTGGCCCCCTCCTTTGCCCAGGAACCCCTGTTTGCCTCCATGATGCCATATCTGAAGGACCATCAAATCATCCTGCTGATGCCCGGCAACTACGGGGGACTGGTCCTGAAAAAAATGCTGAAAGACCATGGCAAAGAATCGCTGAAGATCACCTTTGCAGATGCCATCTCCATTCCCTGGGCCTGCCGGATCGTCAGCCCCGGGGTCATCACCATTATGGGACTGAAGGAATTTCTTCCTCTCAGCATCATGGAAAACGGCATTACCAGGGAAGAGGCCACGGAAAAGCTGAGAGACATTCTTCCCATTCCCATTGAGATTCTGGCAAATCCCATTGCCGCCGGTCTGGAAAACATCAATTTCGGCGGGCATCCCCTGCTGACCACCCTGAACATGGGGATTCTGGAAAACTATAACGGAGAATTCAACTACTACAAGGACTGCTGTAGTGTGGCAACCTCCAAAGCCGCCGCCCGTATGGATCTAGAGCGTCTTTCCGTGGGCGAGGCTCTGGGCATCAAACTGAGAACCGAGCTGGAAGCCATGAACGCTCTGTACGCAAGCGACTATGACTCCGTTTACGAATTCAACCGCGCCTCCACAACGCACGGCAAGATCAACAACGCTCCCAACAGCTCCAAAGCAAGATATATCACGGAGGATGTGGCCTATCTGCTGGTTCCCTGCTATGAACTGGCAAAAATGTGCGGCCTTCGCACCCCCATTGTGGAGTCCTGCATCCATCTTGCATCCGCTTACAACGACACGGACTATTTTGCAACGGGCCGCACCCTGGAATCCATGGGCTTTCAGGGCATGGACAAGGAGGAATTCCTTGCCGCAGTCCAAGCACTGTGATCCTTTTTTCTCTGCTAACACTCCATATTCCCTATTTTCTCCTTTTCCCGGCACAAAGCGCAGCAGGCAAACTACCTGCTGCGCTTTGTGTTTCCTGTCTTTCTTTGGAAAGACCATGGTGCTTTATGAAATTACCCGATCGTTTTCCAGAATGATGGGTGCAAGCTCTGTTTCGTCACCGTACAGGTCCGCTCTGCCCAGCAGATATCCCTTCAGCTCTTCCCGATTCTGAAACTTCGTTGCCTGAAAGGGGTATTGGGGGCCATACTTTTCCACGAACAGCAGCCCTTCCTCTGTTTCCAACAAAACGCCTGTGTGCCCCACAAAGCGCACCTGGTCAAAGGGCGAATGCAGATAGACCGTGATGAGAGAAATTCCCTCTCCGTCTATTTTGATTTCTCTGTCCTTCCAGGCGGTTTGAATCCGTGCCACATGGTCTTGCAGGGTGTCTGCGCCGTCTACCGGCACCCAGCTGAACAGAGAAACGAACTCCTTTCGTTCCTCCTGCCCCAGCTTGAAGGGCTCATAGGTGTCAATGGCCTCGATGTCAAACATCAGAACCGTGTCATTGTCCACGGCGGTTCCGTTTGTCTGAATCAGATTCTTCATGAGTAAATAGCTGGTCAGCCGGCAATTTGCCTCCGGATAGATCCATCCGTCCTGCGCTTCCTTGTTTTGGATGATGAGGCCCTGATAGTTTGGCCCCTTCTTCTCAATGGGGCGAAATCCCTCCGGCAGAGGCTCGGAGGTCACCCGGGAATTGAAGTCCTCTGCCCAGGAAATCAGGGTATCTGTCTGCTCTTTTGCAATGCCATGATGCTGCAAGAGACCTGCCACCTCGTTTTGGGCCGACTCGTCCACCAGGTTGGAATACATGATCGTTTGGCTGCTTGCTGCCGGATCCGTTGGCTGGTGGGGAGATGGATTGCCGGTGCATCCTGCAAACAAAACAGCCGTGAGGAGCAGCGCTCCCACTTTTGCCATCTGTTTTTTCATATTGAGACTCCTATTCTATATAGATTCCTGCTTATGCTCCATCATACCGGAATTTTTGTCACTGCACAACCCCTTTGATCCATCCCATCGGTTTCTACGCCTCAATGATCTGCACTGCCACGCAGCCGGGGCCGCCCTGGATGATAAACGCAGGGCTGAGCTGATGGATTTCAAACTCCGCATCGGGGACAAACTCTCTGAGAATATCCAGAACCTTCCCGGCGGTCTCCTTGCAGGACGCATGGGAAATATAGACCTTCCAACCCTTTCCCACGCCCCGCTTTTGCAGCGAGCCGCCAATGTACTGGAACACATGAGAAAAACCACGGCGAATGCCGGAAACCGTAATCCGCTTTCCGTCCTCCGTCTGGGTCATAATGGGCATGAGCCTGGCAATCTGCCCCACATGGGACACCAGATGAGACAGCCGGCCGCCACGGCGCAGGTATTCAAAATCCACAGGAACCAGATAGCTCTTTGCCGTCTGGGCCTTTTGCTCCAGCCGATGCAAAATCTCCCGGACCGTGGCACCTTCCCGGACCCACTGCACTGCTTTTTCCACCAGATAGCGATGCGGGCCGCAGAGGGTCCGGCTGTTAAAAACATGGATATGATCCCCGTGGTCACACAGCCGGGCCGCAGTGAGCGCACTGTCATAGGTGCCGGAAAGGCCCTGGGCCATGGTGATATTTAAAATCTCATCCTCCGGGTACTGCTCGTAAAGCGCTGCCACTTCCCCGATGGCAGGCTGGCTGCTGGTGGGGATCCCTCCGCCCTGGAGCAGCTGCATGAACTGTTCGGAATTGATTTCATCGTATTCCCGGTAGGTTTTCCCGTCGATGGACACGGAAAGTGCCGAAACTGCAAAGCCTGCTTCTATGGCTTCCTTGGAGGAATACATGGTAGAGGTATCTGATACAATACGAATCATAAGAATTTCCCCTTCTGTTGCTTCCTTTAGAATATATTGATTGCGCAACAACATCTTGTATTTCATATTAGATTAACATGCGTATCAGCTTCTGTCAACAGCATTTTCTGAAAAAACAGGGAATCGATAAAATCTCATTATAGCTTCCCCTTTTCCCTGTTTTTTAGTCACAATCTTACCTCGGCTTTCTTTCAGAAACGGGTTTGAGTACTCCGTCTCCCACTTCTTGAAATATTTTCAAAAAAGCAGTTGACAAATTGTTCCGGAAGCGCTATAATGAACAAGCTGTCAAGCAATGCAGGAGTGTTGGAATGGTAGACAAGCACGTTTGAGGTGCGTGTGGCGACCGCCGTGGGAGTTCGAGTCTCCTCTCCTGCACCAAATCCCTTGTTCTTCGGAACAAGGGATTTTTTGTATTTCTACGGTGGACAATTTCCGCCGTTTTCCGCAGCAAATTCCTGCATTTCTCACAAATTCCCTATGATTTTCTACTGGAATCCTTTACAATTTGGACATCTTTTCAGGAATTTTTCAAATCCGTGTCATTTTTTAGAGAAGTCCTTTTACCTGTGGATAACTTCCCCGGCAGCTGCCACCTTTCGACAGAACTCGATTCTCTTCATGGATATTCCCCGTATTTCTAAGTCACATAACGAATATATACACAGGCTTACAGAGGAGTTGTCCACTTCATCCACAAGGTTGTCCACAAGAAAGCGCATAACTTAACAGGGTTTTTTCCTTGATTTCTCCTTATTTTGTTAACATTTTCTACATAATTTGTTTCAGAATTTTACTTTACATAACATGCCTTTCACTCTGTATATGCGTCCTTACCAGATAGACATTTTTCTTTCTATTCTCCTATTTTCTCCCAGACAAACTTCTCTCTTCCCCACCCGTATCTGCGTCCATACATAAAAAACAGGGACATTCTCAGCGTTTCCGAGAATGTCCCTGTTTTTATAGAGTCTCACCTAAAATAGACTTTGTGGCATAGGCATTGAGGCTCATATCCGCCAGGTTGCCTGCCAGATATTCGTAATACCCCTGGGCACCGATCATGGCACCGTTGTCGCCGCAGAGCTTCAAAGGCGGCATATAGACCGCAGCCCCCCGTTTTTCGGCCTCCGCCAGGATATCACGGCGAATTCGGGAGTTTGCTGCCACACCGCCTGCCACCGCCAGCTTTCCATAGCCGGTTTGCTCCAGTGCCATCATGGCCCTGGGCACCAAGGTGTCGGAGACTGCCGCGGAGAAGTCCGCGCAAAGGTCCTCCACCACCAGGGATTCTCCCTTCTGCTTTGCGTTGTGGATCAGGTTAATGGCTGCGGTTTTCAGGCCGGAAAAGGACATATCCAGAGGATTGGCCCCGGCTCTGGCTCTGGGCATGGGATAGCGCCCTTCCTTTCCCAGCTGGGCCCTCCTGTCCAGAGAGGCGCCGCCGGGATAGGGCATATCCAATACACGGGCTACTTTGTCGAAGCACTCCCCCGCCGCATCGTCCAGAGTGCCGCCCAAAATCTCCATTTCGGTATAGCCCTTCACATCCACCAGCATGGTGTGACCGCCGGACACCACCAGACACAAAAACGGCGGCTCCAGCTGGGGATAGGCCAGATAGTTGGCGGCAATGTGGCCCCGGATGTGGTGAACCGGGATCAGGGGCACCCCCAGAGCCAGAGAAGCCGCCTTGGCAAAGTTCACTCCCACCAGCACCGCACCAATCAGTCCCGGCGCATAGGTCACCGCCACGGCATCAATGTCCTTCCTGGAAAGCCCGGTCTGTGCCAGAGCCTGATCTGCCAGGCCGTAAATGGCCTCGATATGCTTACGGGAAGCGATTTCCGGTACCACACCACCGTAAAGCTTATGCAAATCCACCTGCGACGAGATGCAGTCCGTCAGGATCTCACGGCCGTCTCGGACCAGAGCCACAGCGGTCTCGTCACAGGAGGATTCCACCGACATAATAATCAAAGTTTCCACTCCTTCCGGAGGATCAGTGCATCCTCTTTCGGTTCCAGATAATAGTTGGGTCTGCGGCCCACCTGCAAAAAGCCCAGAGATTCATACAGCTTTTGGGCCGGCAGATTGGAGGCACGCACCTCCAGTGTGAGGCTGTGGACCCCGTTGTTCCCCAGCGCCGCCACCAGAGCCTCCACGATGGCCCGTCCCAGCCCCAGCCGCCTTGCGGCAGGGTCCACGGCCAGGTTCATCATGTCGGCCTCTCCCAGCACCGACTGGCTTCCCACATAGCCCAGGACCTTCCCGCCCTGAACTGCCACCAGCCACAGGCTCAAGGGGTTGTCCAGTTCGGAGGCCACACTGTTTTCACTCCAGGGATCGGAAAAACAGATTTTTTCCAGTGCGGCCACCTGAGGCACATGATCCCCGGTCATTTTCTCAATTCTGTATTCCATTACTTCGCCTCAAACCAGGTCCTTCCGGATTTGGCCTCTGCCACCAGAGGAACCGCCAGCTGCGCCACCTGCTCCATCTGCCGGGTCACAATGGCCCGGACCTGGGCCTCTTCCTCCGGGGGACACTCCACGATCAGTTCGTCATGCACCTGAAGCAGGAGCTTTGCCTGAAGCTTCGCCTCCTGCAATGCCTCAAAGACCCGAATCATCGCCAGCTTGATGAGGTCTGCCGCCGTTCCCTGAATGGGGGTATTGAGAGCGATCCGCTCGGCGCCCTGACGAATATTAAAATTACTGCTCTTAATTTCAGGAATATACCGGCGGCGTCCGTAGAGGGTGGTGACATATCCCTGCTGCCGTGCCGTCTGCACAATGCTGTGCATATAGGCCCGGACCCCGGAGTAGCGGGACAAATAGGCATCAATATAGTCCTTGGCCTCCCAGCGGGTCACGCCGATATCCTCTGCCAAAGAGAACTCCGAGATGCCGTACACAATGCCAAAGTTTACCGCCTTGGCATGGCGGCGCTGAAGGGAGGTGACCTCCTCCGGGGCGACACCAAAGACCTGGCCGGCTGTCACCGTGTGGATGTCCATGCCCTTGCGGAACGCCTCCTGCATCAGGGTATCTTCTGCAATATGCGCCAGGACACGAAGCTCGATCTGGCTGTAGTCCGCATCCACAAACACCCAGTTTTCTCTGGGCACAAACATTTTTCGGATCTCCGCTCCCAAATCGGTCCGCACCGGGATATTTTGCAGATTCGGTTCGGTGGAAGACAGGCGCCCGGTGGCCGTTACCATATTCTGGAAGGTGGTGTGGATCCGTCCGTCCGGACGGATCACCTTCAAAAGGCCCTCTGCATAGGTAGATTTCAGCTTTGTGAGCATCCGATATTCCATGATGGCTGGAATGATGGGGTGCTTGTCCGCCAGCTTTTCCAGGACCTCCGCATTGGTGGAGTATCCGGTCTTGGTCTTCTTCACAGGGGGAAGCTCCAGTTTTTCAAACAGGACTTCTCCCAGCTGCTTGGTGGAATTGATGTTGAAGGTTCCCTCCGCATATCCATAGATCTCCGCTTCCAGCTCCTGGATCCGCTGGGCCAGCGTCCGGCCGAACTGGGTCAGGGTGTCCCGGTCAATGGCCACGCCTTCCTTTTCCATGTGATAGAGCACGGAGCACAGGGGAAATTCCACGGTTTGATAAAGCGCCGTCATCCCCTCCGCTTCCAGCTTTTCTTTCAACACAGGATAGAGCCGGAAAATCGACTCGGCCCGCTCCTCCCCCGTCTCCGGCGTGGCGGACAAATAGGCGGAAGCTACCTTCAAAACGGAATACTCATTGACAGACGGGTTGAGATCGTAGGCCGCCAGAGCGGTGTCAAAAACGAACGCCTCTCCCGTAAGCCCCAGCTCGTCCAGTCTGTGCAGGGTGCTCTTTAAATCGTGGCAGATCTTAGGCGTTCCCGCCTGCAAAAGCGCCGTGAGCTTCTCGGAGCGTTCCAGAGGCAGCTGGGAGCAGACGCCTCCATCCCATGCCAGGCAAACCGTACCGTCCTCCTCCAGAGAAAGGGCACACAGTGTCCCCACATCAGGCAGAGCGTCGCAGTGAGGAAGCTTTTCCTGCTGCCGTTCAGGCTCCGGCTCCGTTTCCACGGAACGCAGATGATACCGGTCCATGAGCTTGTAAAACTCCAGCTTTTGGAACAGATCGTGCAGGGCCTTTCGGTTGGGCTCCTGCCTGATGCAGGCCTCGGGGGAAAATTCAATGGGTGCTTCGCAGCGAATGGTGGCCAGGTCATAGGAAAGCGCCGCACTCTCTCGGCCCGCCTCCAGCTTTTCCCGCATTTTAGGCCGGATGGAGGGATCTTCCAAATGCCCATAGATCCCCTTCATGGTGCCAAACTTCAAAAGAAGATCCTTTGCCCCCTTGGGGCCGATGCCGGGCACACCGGGGATATTGTCCGAGCTGTCTCCCATGAGGCTCTTGAGGTCCACAAGGATCGGCGGCGCAAAGCCATATTCTTCCTGAAATACCCGGGGGGTATAATTGGTGCTGTTGGTCTGGCCTCCCTTGCTGATGACCAGCTTCACGGTGACATGCTCATCCACCAGCTGCAAGCTGTCCCGGTCTCCGGTGACAATGACGCAGTCCCAGTTTTCCTTTCCGCACCGCTTTCCCACGGTGCCGATCACATCGTCCGCCTCCCAGCCCTGACACTGAAAAATGGGAATATTCATGGCGGCAAGGACTTCCTTGAGAATGGGCATCTGCTGGGCCAGCTCCTCCGGCATTCCATGGCGGGTTGCCTTATAGCCGTCATACTGCAAATGGCGGAAGGTGGGGCCGTGGAGGTCAAAGGCCACACATACCGCATCGGGAGTTTCTTCGGACTCCATCCGCTGCAAAATATTCAAAAAACCAAAGATGGCGTTGGTATACAGTCCCTCCCGGGTGGTGAGGGGCCGGACCCCGTAAAAGGCCCGGTTCACCACACTGTTGCCATCCAGAATCATCAGCTTCATATTCAGTCTCTGCTCCACTTGGTACCCTGGGGGGTATCAATGATGCTGATGCCCCGTGCCTTCAGTTCGTCCCGGATCCGGTCTGCCTCGGCAAAATTCTTTGCCTTCTTGGCATCGCTGCGGGCCTGCACCAGTGCATCGATCTCAGGATCTTTCTCCTGGGCGGCCTCCGCCTCCTGCTGGGCCTTGCGCACTGCGGCGGCATGCTCCAGAAGGCCCAGGCTCAACACATAGTCAAAGTCGTCCAAGGCAGCCAGCTTGGTTGCGTCATTGGTCTTTGCCTTGAGTACATCATACAAAGAGGTGATGGCCAGAGAGGTATTGAGGTCGCCGTCCATCGCCTTTACAAACCGGGCCTTCAGGGCCTCCAGCGCCTCCTGGTCCACAGGCTCCGTTCCGGGGTTCAGCGCGGCAATCTTGGAAATCAGCTTCTGATAGGCCACCACTGCATTGTCCAGATTTTCATAGGAAAATACAAGATTCCGGCGGTAGTGGGACTGCAGGCAGAAGAACCGATATACCACGGGGTCGTATCCCTTCTGCTCCAGCAGGGACACCGTCAAAAATTCTCCTTTGGACTTGGACATTTTGCCCCCTTCCGTGTTGAGGTGGTGGACATGGAACCAGTAATTGCACCACTTATGCCCCAGGAAGGCCTCGCTCTGGGCAATCTCATTGGTATGGTGGGGAAATGCGTTGTCAATGCCGCCGCAGTGCAGGTCCAGGTCGTCGCCCAGGTGCTTCATGGAGATGCCGGAGCACTCGATGTGCCAGCCGGGATATCCCACGCCCCAGGGAGAGTCCCACTTGAGGGCCTGATCTTCAAACTTGGACTTGGTAAACCACAGAACAAAGTCGTTTTTATTGCGCTTATTGGTGTCCTCTTCCACGCCTTCCCGGACACCCACTGCCAGATCCTCTTCATCATGGTCGTTAAAGACATAATACTTTTCCAGCTTGGAGGTGTCGAAGTATACATTGCCCCCTGCCAGATACGCAAAGCCCTTGTTGACCAGGGTTTCCACGATGTTGATATATTCTGCAACACAGTTGGTTGCAGGCTCCACCACATCGGGACGCTTGATGTTCAGTTTGGCGCAGTCAGAGAAGAAGGCATCGGTATAATACTGGGCGATCTCCATGACGGATTTGTGCTCCCGTCTGGCGCCCTTCAGCATCTTATCCTCGCCGGTATCGGCATCGGAAGCCAGATGGCCCACATCGGTGATGTTCATGACCCGCTTTACATTGTAACCCGTATAGCGCAGATATTTTTCCAGCACATCCTCCATGATATAGGAGCGCAGGTTGCCGATATGGGCAAAGTGATACACCGTGGGGCCGCAGGTGTACATTTTCACAATATCCGGATGGTTGGGTACGAATTTTTCCTTCTTATGGCTCAGTGAGTTATAAAGATACATAGTCAGTCATCCTTCCTTTTGTAATCGTTGTTCCAGTTGTTCCACCCGCAGCCTGAGGGCCTGAAGCTCCAGGGCCACAGGGTCAGGGGTGTGGATATGATCCAGTTTTTCTCCATTGACCCGAACCACCCGGCCGGGCACACCCACCACGGTGGAGCAGGCGGGCACTTCCCGCAAAACCACAGAGTTTGCGGCCACTCTTGCATGATCCCCAATTCGGATGGGGCCTAAAATCTTGGCACCGCTTCCCACCATGACATGATTGCCTAAGGTGGGGTGCCGCTTTCCCGCTGAAAGGCCGGTGCCTCCCAAAGTCACTCCCTGATAAATCAGGCAGTCATCTCCAATTTCCGTTGTGGCACCAATGACAACACCGGTGCCGTGGTCAATGACCAATCTTCTTCCAATGGTGGCCGCCGGATGAATCTCCACGCCGGTTGTCCACTTGGCGTGCTGAGACAGCCAGCGGGCCAAAAAGCGGCAGCGGTGGAGATACAGCCAGTGGGCCGCCCGATAATATAGAACGGCGTGCAGACCGTTATACAGGAGAAAAATCTCCAGCTTTGACCTGGCAGCCGGGTCATTCTTCTGATATGCGCATAAGGTTTCCCTAAGCCCCATGGGCATCCCTCCGTTTCTTCCTAAATTATGCACAAAGCCCGCCTCTTGTTCCTTCAAGAGGCGGGCTGATACGCTCGCGGTTCCACTCTGATTTATCACTCTGCCTTAACGCGGCCAACGGGGGGCTTCCCTCACTCCCGGACGCACTTTCCGGCATTTCCCACCATCGATGCTTTCAGCCAGCGACACCGACTCTCTGAGATGTTTCACGCCCTACTCTTTCCGTTCTTCGTGATATTCAGTTCAGAGTTTATTGTACCATTTTTTCAGGGGAATTGTCAACCAATTTTTACATCTGCTCACATTCAGGGAGGAAAGTCACGGTAAATTCCATAAATTCCTTATCTAATTTGTACTTTTTCCCCAACTCCGGGCCGCAGCTTCCGGAGCCGATGCCATTGTGGGCATAATCCAGGCACAGCACCGTATGGCCGCAGGGTTCCAGC